>JALYUO010000392.1 GCA_030853735.1 Chloroflexota bacterium | reverse complement strand
GCGGCGATCTACGGCCAACCGGCGCAGAGTGGCGGGCCGACCTAACCCCCCAACCCCCTTCCCTACGAAGGAAGGGGGAGTCTACGTAGTGACGGGTGTTATCGCAGGGAATCAGGGTATAGCCCGTCTCACGCCCCCTTCCTTCGTAGGGAAGGGGGTTGGGGGGTTAGGTCGGCCCGCCACTCTGCGCCGGTTGGCCGTAGATCGCCGCGATGATGTCTTCCAGTGGCGGATCTTCGATGGTGATGTCGGCGACCGCGTATTGGCCGACCAAACGCCCGATCACCGTCTCGATGCCGACGGCGGCAGTATCCACCTGGAGTTTCACGCCGTAGGTGCTGGTTTTCAGCACGGTCGTGCCGGGCAGGTCCAAGCCGGCGGTCGGCACCGGTTGGTGCAGCTTCAGGCTGACGATCTTGTGCTGCAAATAGCGCCGTTTCAATTGGCTAACGCTGGTGTTCAGGATCAGCGTGCCGTGGTTGATCACGATCACCCGTTTGCACAGCTGCTCAATATCGCCGGCATCGTGCGAGGTGAGGAAGACGGTCACGCCTTCGTCGCGGTTGAGGGCGCGGATCAGGTCGCGGATGCGGCTTTTGCTGACCACATCCAGGCCGATGGTCGGCTCGTCGAGAAACAGCACCTGGGGCCGGTGGATCAGGGCGGCCACGATCTCGCAGCGCATCCGCTCGCCCAGGCTGAGGCGGCGCGCCGGCGTGCGGACCAAGTCGCCCACCTCAAACAATTCGATTAGCTGGTCGCGGCGTTCGCGGTAGGCGCGTTCGTCTAGCTCATAGATGCGCGCCAGCAGGTTGAAGGTGTCGAGCGGCGGCAGGTGGATCCAGAGTTGTGACTTCTGGCCGAAGACCGAGGCGATGTTGAAGGCCAGCCGTTCGCGGTCGCGCCAGGGGATCAGCCCCAAGACCTGCGCGCTGCCGCTGCTGGGGTGGAGGATGCCGGTCAGCATCTTGATCGTGGTGGACTTGCCCGCGCCGTTCGGCCCGATAAAGGCCAGCATCTCGCCCCGTTCGCAGGTCAGCGAAATGCCCTTCACTGCCTCCGACACGCGATACTCCGGTTGCACCAGCGCCTTCAGGCTGCCGCGCAAGCCGGGATCTTTGCGCTTGCTGCGAAACGTCTTGCCCAACTCGGTCACTTCGATGATCGCCATAGCGCGTGCCTCCCCCGCACGTAGGCTATTCTATAGTAATTCAGCTAATGATCTGGATGTTTATGAAAGAGAGGAGTTTGCACCCCCAGGTGCAAACGACGCGCTGCCCTCGGAGTTCGCACCTGGGGGTGCAAACTCCTCAGTTGCTGGACCTGTCGCTGCTCCAGATCATTTGCTGAATTACTATAGCACGGCGCGGCCTCGGCGGGCAAACGTCTGTGGGCGGAGTTCGGTCGGCCATAAGGCGGAAGCGCCTGCGCTGGAAGGCGACGACAACACGGAGACACGGAGACACGGAGACACGGAGATTGCGAAAAGAAAGAAGGCTTGTCATTCTGAGCGCAGCGAAGAATCTGTCGCCGTGTGATTCCGCACCATATTGGCGACTCGCTGCGGGAGGAGACCGCGTGTAGTCAGGTGGGCAATTACCCCAACGGATTCTTCACTGCGTTCAGAATGACAAGGTTCTCTCTTGTAACTGGCTCCCTCCCAGTTACAACATAAAAGCTATTGCCTTCTCCGTGTCTCCGTGCCTCCGTGGTGTCGTCGTCCTGCGTTCGGCTAGGCAAACCCTCGCCAACCGGCTATAATACCCCCAGACACCCGGCATATTCCGCATTCCGCATTCCGCATTCCGCATTCAAGGAGGACTGGCATGGTTGACCCGCAAAGCGCGCCCTATGGTAGTTGGAAATCGCCGCTCACGCCGGAGCGCATCGTGGCCGATCTGGTGGCGTTGGGATCACTGTGGCTGGAGGGCGACACCGCCTACTGGCTCGAAGGGCGACCTAGTGAGGCGGGGCGCACGACGTTGCTGCGGCGCACGGCGGACGGCACGGTGACGGAGATCACGCCCGCGCCGTTCAACGTCCGCACGCGGGTGCATGAATACGGCGGCGGCGCGTATCTCGTGGCGGACGGCGTGGCCTACTGCGTCAATTATGCCGATCAGCAGATTTATGTGGCGCGGGGCAACGATCCCCCCACGCCGCTCACCCCGCCCGGCCCCTGGCGCTATGCCGACTTTGTGCCTGACGCGGCGCGCGCACGGCTGATCGCGGTGCGCGAAGACCATGCTACGCCGGACGCGGCGGGGCAGGCGACGGCCACGCTGGTCGCGCTGTCGCTGGCCGGCGGCGACGCGGGCACCGTGCTGACGCAGGGCTACGATTTCTACAGCAACCCGCGCCTCAACGCCGCCGGCACGCGGCTCTGCTGGCTGGCCTGGAACCATCCCAACCTGCCGTGGGACGGCACCGACTTGTGGACGGCGACTATCGGCGCGGATGGCCTGCTTACCGACGCAGTGCAAGTGGCGGGCGGCGTGGAAGAGTCGATCTTCCAACCCGAATGGGGGCCGGACGGTGCGCTCTATTTCGTGTCGGACCGCAGCGGCTGGTGGAACCTGTACCGCCACGATGGGACGGCGACCATCGCGCTGTGCCCCTTAGAGGCCGAGTTTGGTGGGCCACAGTGGGGGTTCCGCAGCACGACCTACGGCTTCAGCGCGGATCGCATTGTCTGCGCCTACAACCAAGCGGGCACCTGGAGCCTGGCGACCCTACCCCTGACCGGCGGTGCGCTCACGCCGGTGCCACTGCCGTACACGGTGATCAACAACCCCGTGGTCGCCGGCAACCGCGTGTTATTCGCTGGTGCGTCGCCGGCCACGCTGCCGGAACTGGTGCTGCTGGACCTCACCACGGGTGCGCCGACGGTGCTAAAACAGGCGGGCAGCTTGACCATCGATCCCGCCTATCTGTCGCCGCCGCAAACGCTGGCCTTCCCCACCACCGGCGGGCAAACGGCCTACGGCTTCTACTATCCGCCGCACAACGCCGACTTCGCTGCGCCGGCCGGCACGCTACCGCCGCTGCTGGTGCTGGTCCACGGCGGGCCGACCTCGGCCACCACGCCCGCGCTGCGGCCCGGAGTCCAATATTGGACCAGCCGGGGCTTGGCCGTGCTTGACGTGAACTACGGCGGCAGCACCGGCTATGGCCGCGCCTACCGCGAACGGCTGAACGGGCAGTGGGGCGTGGTAGACGTGGACGACTGCCTGGCCGGAGCGCGCTACTTGGTGGATCAGGGCTTGGCGGACGGGGCGCGGCTGGCGATCAGTGGCGGTAGCGCGGGCGGCTACACGGTGTTGGCGGCGGTCACGTTCCATGACCTGTTCGCCGCCGGAGCCAGCCATTTCGGCATCAGCGACCTGATCGGCGATGCAGCGGGCACGCATAAGTTCGAGTCGCGTTACTCCGACCGCTTGGTGGGGCCGTTGCCGGCGGCGGAGGCAATCTACCGCGCCCGTTCGCCAATCTATTTCGCCGATCAGGTCCAATGCCCGGTGATCTTTTTCCAGGGGCTAGACGACCCGATTGTGTTGCCCGCGCAGGCCGAGATCATGGTGGCGGCGTTGCGGGCGCGCGGCGTGCCGGTGGCCTACCTGGCCTTCCCCGGCGAGAGCCACGGCTTCCGCCAAGCCGCCACCCAGCGCCGCGTGCTGGAAGCCGAACTGGATTTCTACAGTCGCATCTTCGGCTTCCCTCTGGCCGATCCGGTGGAGCCGGTGGAGATCGAGAACTTGTAGGGTGCGGTCGTCCGTCGGTAACTGCTCAGTCTAGCCCCCATCAGCCTGCGAAGGCAGGTTGCAGAGCGGTAGAGGCGGCTTGCGCCGCCCGGCCTCGGCCACGCAGTCTGAACAGTTACGTCAGGGCAATTGCATCTAAATTGGCGCGGGTGCGATCCCATTGGTTATAGAAGGGGCATAGGGAAAACTGACCCGCGCTGGATCGGAATCCAGCCTTTAGCGGGCCCGGAGGTTCTTGGCTTAGATCCTCTGCTATGCCTGGGTAGGCGCTTTGCCCACCCCAATTTAGATGCAATTGCCCTGGGCGGGCGCGAGTGATCCACGAAGGACGCGAAGAAGCGCGAAGATTTATAAGGGGGATTGTCTATGTAAGGTGATTTATAGACTCACCACTTCACAACCCGAACTTTTTTATCAGGGCTTTCCCAGCTCTTTACTACAAATACTTTTTTCTGGGCCTCATACGAATTAGTGACGACCACAACTTCCATGTCGGCTTCATACGACTGATCTACAATCGTGACCTTCAAATCTGCTTCCCACGCATTGTTCACGATATACACTTTGATCTTTTCCATGTGCATCTCCCATATCGGCGTAAAGCGTGTTAAAAACCCTGCCTAATGACGAAATCTACTAGGCACGAATCACGAACTTCTTTAACGCGCTCTTAGAGTGATTGTAGGACCGCCTCCTAGGTAGCTGCCACGCCTTTGCAGCTTGGCGTGGCAAGGCGTGGAAAGGCCGGGCGTGGATTCGAGCCACGCCCGGCCCTTGGAATTATCGCAGCGAATACCTGAAGGTCATCGGGATACCGGTAACGTTGATCTGGAGATCCAGATAGGCAGCTGCCGATGGAATATTGGCGTCTCGGAAAAGTGCCGTTGCTGTTGCCTTCTGACCTGGGGCGACAGTGGTAGGCGAATCGAAAGCATCATAGAACGGCCTACCTGAGTTGCAAGACAACAGTGGGTACTTCTTCCCGGTGCTATCGACCTGTGTCGCTGTTGAC
>JALYUO010000388.1 GCA_030853735.1 Chloroflexota bacterium | reverse complement strand
CCGTACTGGTGGCCCAGCAGCGACTCTGTTCCGCCCGTTCCAGCTTGTGAGTACCGGTCTTGGTCGGCTCTGTTAACCCGCCAGTGGGTTACCAGTACGGCGCACAGCCGGGCGCGTCTACACCGCGCTGATCCGCTTTCTGGGTGAGGGCGCGGAAATGCTACAAGTACGACGCACAGCCGGGCGCGTCTACACCCTTACGCCTTACCTAAGTATCCCGCCCGCAGCTATCGGCTGAACGCTTACGGAATGGCACAAAGATGCAAACAAACGGCCCATAGTGTACTATTGACAAGCGAGGATAAGTCTGTTATAATAGTGTATAAGAGACACTAAAGGAGCGGAGATGACACAGCAACACGAAGCGCAGGACAGCCGAGCGGCGGGCTACGACGTAAGCCGCTATCCCCGGCCTTCGGTCACAGTGGATTTAGTGATCTTCACGATTGGCGAGGGGCAGTTGCGCGTGCTGTTGGTGCAACGCGGGCAATGGCCGTTCGCCGGGATGTGGGCGTTGCCGGGCGGCTTTGTCCATATAGACGAGGCGATCCATGCCGCCGCCCGCCGCGAGCTGGGCGAGGAGACGGGGCTGGAAGGGGGGGACATCTACCTGGAACAGCTCTACACCTTCGGCGAACCCGACCGCGACCCGCGCACCCGCGTGATCACTGTGGCCCACTTCGCCCTGCTGCCCGCCGACGTGAGCCGCCGCCTGCAACCGGGCAGCGACGCGGCGGCAGTGCGTTGGTTCTCGGTCTACGATCTACCGGAATTGGCCTTCGACCACGCCCGCATCATCGCAGTTGCCTTGAGCCGGCTGCGGAGCAAGCTGGACTGGACCCCGATTGCCTTCCGCTTGCTGCCGGAGCAATTCACCATGACCCAGTTGCGGAACCTGTACAGCATCATCTTGGACCGGGCGCTAGACAAGCAGAACTTCAGCAAGCGGATGCTGCACAGCCGCACCCCGGTGATCGAGGCGGTGCCCAACGCCCGGTTGACCGGGGCGCACCGCCCGGCCCAACTCTACCGCTTCGTCGAGGAAGGCCGCTACGAGTGGGGCGCGACAGGCGGCGACGGACCCTGACGAATGCGGAATGCGGAGTGCGGAATGACGACGAGTGTTTAGTGCTTAGTGTTTAGTGTTTAGTTCTAACGACTGATTACCGGCGACTGAGACCTGAGACCTGACACCTGACACCTGACACCTGAGACCTGAGACCTGAGACCTATAACAAGGAGAGACGACAATGACAGCGCAAACAGTGGAGCGGACCAGCCTGCGCGGGGCGGAATTGGTGCAAGGGAGCGCGGCGTTTTTGGACTGGCTGGCGGGCTGGTGGGACCGGCTGCCAGCGCTGCCGTTAGGCGCGGCGGTGCGTGACCCGGCGCGCACGGCGGTGATCGCGGTGGATTTGGTGAACGGCTTCTGCTATGAGGGGCCGCTGAGTGGGCCGCGCGTGGCGGGTATTGTGCCGGCGAGCGTGGCGCTGTTGCAGGCGGCGCATGAGGCGGGCGTGACGCGCTTCGTGCTGACGCAGGACACCCATGAGGCCAACGCGCCGGAGTTTGAGCAGTGGGGCGTGCATTGCGTGCGCGGCACCGCCGAGGCCGCGACCATCCCGGAACTGCGCGATCTGTCTTTCGCGCACCTGCTGTGGACCATTGAGAAAAACAGCACCAACAGCGCGCACGGCACCACGCTCGACGCTTGGCTGGATAGCCCGGCGCAAGCCGCCGTGGACACGTTCCTGATCGTGGGCGATTGCACCGACCTCTGCACCTACCAGTTGGCGCTGCACCTGAAGCTGCGCGCCAATGCCGCCGGGCAGCGCGTGCGGGTCATCGTCCCCGAAGACTGCGTGCAAACCTACGACCTGGCCGTGCCCCTCGCCCAGCAAATCGGCGCGCTACCGCACGACGGCAACCTGCTGCACCTCGTCTTTCTCTACCACATGGCACTCAACGGCTGCGAGGTGGTGCGGCGGGTGGCGGTGAACGTTTAGTGTTTAGTGTTTAGTGTTTAGTGTTTAGTTGAAGGTGGCGTGTTAAGCGCAGTGTAGGGACACTGTTTGCCGCGTCGGTGGGGATGGGGCCGGGAGCTGGGGCGACTGGAACTCGCCGCTACCGCTACGAAGCCCGCCTGCGCGGGCTGGAGCAGGGGAAAGGGGGCAGCGTCGTAATGTAGGGGTGCTGCTTGTCGCGCCGGTGGGAATGGAGCCGGGGCGACTGGAACTCGCCGCTACCACTACGAAGCCCGCCTGCGCGGGCTGGAACAGGAGAAGGGGGCAGCACTCGCTGGGTACTGCCCCCACTTTTCACTTTTCACTTGCCCCGCTTTGCTGTATACTACCCAGCGTGAGGGGTGAGCGTGAACGGCGGAAACGAGCGATGCTCTGGCTCTGGCAGCGATTGCCGGTGTCGGGGCGGGTACGCTCCATGCTCTACTGGCTGCTGGGCGCGAAATTTGCGGTGGGCGTGCAGGCGCTAGTGTTTGATGCCGGCGGGCGTGTGTTGTTGTTGCGCCATACCTACAAAGGGCACTATCCATGGGGCTTGCCCGGCGGCGGCATGGAGCGCGACGAAACCGCGCCGCAAACCGCCTTGCGCGAACTACGCGAAGAGGCCGGGTTGCACGGCACGGTCGTCGGTTTGGTCGCGTTGGAGCGCCATCCGAGCCGCCTGATGCTGGAACTGTTTTATCTATGCCACGCGCAGGGCGGGCAGTTTCGGCCCAATGCCGAGATCAGCGACTACGGCTACTTTGCCCTCAGCGCCCTGCCGCCCGACCTGGAACCGCGCTTGCGCCATTTGCTGATCCGCTACGCGGCCGCCGGGCTGATTCCCGGCGCGCCCAATCGAGAGCTTTGAGGAGAGTTATGGTACGCCGTCCGTCGGCTCTGCCGATCCTTTCGCCCCGGCACTGGGGCCGCCGCCTCTGCATCGGGGGCGCATTACTGCTGCCGGCGCTGCTGATTGCCTGCACCGGCGTAACCGTCCGCAACGACCCGGCGACCACGAGCGGCGGCACGGGGCACGGCTATGACGTGGCCGTGCGCGTAGACCCGCCCAGTTTGCAGCAGGGCCAAAAAGCCACGATCAACTACGCTTTCACCGACCGCCAGACCCACAAACCGACGGTCAACCTGCCGGTGGTCGGTGGGGTTACGGTGCATACGGTGGTTGTCAGCCATGACCTCAAATGGTTCCACACCGGCCAAGCCGTCGGGCCGGTCGGCGGGGCTTATCCGGTCAACCTGCGCTTCGAGAGCGCCGACTCGTACGAGATGTATGCCGAGTTCACTTCGGCCTATACGCCGACCGAGCAGTTGGTCTACACCCACACGCTGAGTTTCGGCACCAATCCCGCCGCGTTGGAAGAGCCGATCACGCTGCCGGAAAACACCAGCGCCGCGCGCGGCAATGTCTACTACGGCGTAGCGGTGAAGCTGGACAACGGCAGCCCGACCGGAGACGACCAACCCCTCGTTTATCATGTAGGCCAATCGGCACGCTTCCACTACACGCTCACGGTCGGCGATCAGCCGGTGCGCGAATTGGAGCCGTTCAACGGGGCGCTGGGCCATCTGTTTATCATCAGCGCCGACAAAGAGGAGTTCGCCCACTTGCGTGCCCAGGAAGCGACTGGAGGAGCGCAAGGCGGCACCACGCTGGAGTCGGGCGCGGGCGGCGGCAGCGGCAGCCAGAGCGGCAACCCGGTCGGCCAAGTGGGCATGAACACGCCCGCCCCCGGCAGCGACACCGCTGTGCCCATCCTCAGCCCCACCGTGGACACTCGCGGCGTAGGCACCACGGCCACCGTGCCGCTGGTGGAGGCCGGCCCGACCGCTCAGGCGACCTTTGTACGCCCCACCGGGTTCGGCCCGGAACTGACCTTTGAGCATACGTTCGAGAAGCCGGGCCAATACAAAGCGTGGCTGCAATTCCTCTACCACGGCCAAGTCGTCACCGCCGACTACGTGGTGCGCGTCGCGCCGTAACGTCCTGCCAGGATTACCGAATGGCCTTGCTCTGTGGGGAGCAAGGCCATTCGGCTGTTGCGGCTCAATTAGCGCGGGGCCGGGCGACTGGAACTCGCCGCTACCGCTACGAAGCC
>JALYUO010000354.1 GCA_030853735.1 Chloroflexota bacterium | reverse complement strand
TTGCGGCCCCGCCCACTCCAGGCCGGCACGGCCGTCACCGGATGCACCAGCAACACCCGTTCGCTGCTGCGTACATCAAACACATACCAACGCCCCGCCGCGTCCACCCCGTCGCGCAAACCGCTGTCGCTGCCATAGACCGCATCCCCCGTCACCCAGCGACCCTGCCAGTGCCCGCTCGCCCAGGCCCGCTCCAACAGCCACAGCGCCAAGTCGCCTTTGGTTGCCAGCGTCGTCAGCACCGGCACCCCGGTTTCCCGCCGGCGGGCCGCATCGTCAATCCACGCTTGGGGCAAATACAACTCGCCATCAATCAGCGCCTGCCCGCGCGGCGAAGCATAGGCCCGATACACCCCAACCTGGCAGCTACTCACCTTGCCGAGGGTGCCCGAATATTGGCGGGCGACCCCGACCGCATGGGTGCCTTGTTTGGCGGCGGCGGTCTCGTCGCAGATCAGCACGCCGTCGAGCGTACTCAAGCGCGGCCCCAGGAAGGCTTGTTCGGCGGCGATCACCGTGCGGGCCTCCCAGGGCGAGTCGGTGAGGAAGCGTTGCAGGGTGCGGGGGGTGGCCCCGGCGACGGCCTCCGCCAGGTTCTCGGCGTTGCGGCGTTCGGCGCGCTGCACAAGCAGGGCGCGCAAATATTGTTCGCTGCGCGTGCGGGCGGGCCGCTGCCCAAACAACGGGGCGAAGGTGGCGTGAAAGCGCGCAAACGAATCGGCCACGCGCTCCAAATCAGCCGGGGTCATACACAATTACTCCAAGCGCGAACGAAAACAAGGGTCACGACCCCTCAGTATACCAGACCGTCGTTGTAATACTAATCGGCATCCAGCACCGTGTCTACCGCCACGGCAAAGCCCGATAGCACTACGGAGTCCGCCGTGTCTCCGCGTCGGAACACGCCATGCTCGACATAGCTATCCCCGACCAGCTCTAACACGGTAATCGTCGCGTCCTGCGGGTTGACGATCCAATATTCGGGCACGCCGCCTTCGGCGTAGTCGCGCCGCTTCTCCTGGGTGTCGCGTTCCGGGTTGTCGGAGCTGACGACTTCCATCACCAAGTCGGCTCCGTACCACAGCCTATCCTCGCGGCGTGGGTCGTTGCAGTCGCGCAAGACCAGCAGATCGGGTTCTCGGTACTTGCCGGGACGAATCTGTAGTCGCAAGGCCGCAAAAATCACGGTGCCGCCGAGGGGAACGACAACCTCGTGCAACCGCAGCAGCAATGCTATAACCATTGCCTGGTGTTTGTAAGTGGGCATGGGCAGGATCTCGATCCGACCATCGGTGAACTCAACCAGCCAATTGGTGGCATCGGTCAGACGCAGATACTGTTCATCGCTCCACAGCCCTTGCAGAACCTCCAGATCGATGGGAGTCAGACTCCCGTCGAACACCATTTGGATCATCGCGGTTGGCGTTGCCGTGGTCATGCTTGGCCCTCCCCGTGCCGAATGCGGTTACGGGTAGTATAAGCCATCTGCCGGGGCCGCGCAACGCTGCTTGCGCCGCCGTGAACGCCTATGCTACAATGCGGCGACACAACAGACACAGGCAGGAGGCAGGAATGCAAGGGCAACAGTTGGTGGGCATCTGGGTGTGGAGCGAGCGGTTCGCCCCCGATGCGGCGTACATCCGGCAGGTAGTGGAGGCGGCCGTGCCTGCGGCGCGGGGCTTGGATGGGCGCGTGCCGGTGCAGAGTGCGCGCGTGGACGGTGCTTGGCCGGCGGATTTCTGGCCCTATGCCCTGGCGCGCCTCGATCCGGTCCTCACCGACCACCGGCAGTATGAGCTGACCGGCTGGGCGGGGAGCGATGCGCGCAGTGCGGCGCATCTGTTCGTGGTCAGCGCCTACCGCCTGCCGCTGCCGGCCCCGCTCCTAGCAGGCCAAATGGTGCCGCCGCCCGGCGTGCGCTACTACGCCCCGACCTACGGCCCGCCGCCCGCGCCCAGCCCCGCCGATGTCTATCCGCACCAGACCGGCATCAGCGCCGCCGAACTGGACACAGGCTACGGCGGCTATTACGGCGGGTTTGGCCCGCGCTTGGTGGCCGGGCTGGTAGACGGCGTGGTGTTGGGCCTGCTCGAACTGGCCGTGGTGCTGATCGGCATCGTGTTGAGCCGCAAGCTGCTGGACCCCAGCAATGATAGCGGCGGCGGCCCCTTGCTGTTGAGTTGTGGGGGCCTCGCGCTGGGCCTGCTGGTGCTGTTCGCCTACCTAGCCGACTTCTGGGCGTGGCGCGGCCAAACGCTGGGCATGATGCTGATGGGCCTGCGCGTGGTGCTGCCCGACGGTCGCAAGCCGCGCCTGGGCCGGGCGGCGCTGCGCGCGGTCGGCTGGGTGATGTCGCTGCTCACGCTGGGCATCGGCTTCCTACTGATCGCCGGCGACGAGCGCCGCCAGGGGCTGGCCGACCGCATAGCCGGCACCTATGTCATCCCCGTCCACCCGCCGCCCGGCCCGCGCCCGCCCGACCTGCCCGGCTACCCCCCGGAACCTGACCCTCCCGAACCTAACCCCCCCACCCCCTTCCCTACGAAGGAAGGGGGAGTCAGCGACCAACCTCACCCCCCAGCCCCCTTCCCTACGAAGGAAGGGGGAGCTTACTCCGTTTACTCCCCGCGCCCTTCAGGAGAGGAGTTGGGGGTGAGGTCGGGTGTCCCTCCCGCGCAGCAAGCAGCGCCGCTACAGAACGCCGCCGAAACAGCGTGGCAACGCGGCCTGGCCCTGCTGGCCGAGGGCAGCCGCGAACCGGGCGGCGACCGTCCATTGATGATCGTTGAGCCGGAAGCGGGGCAAGCGGCGGTGGCGGCCTTTGCCCAGGCGCTGGCGGTGGCCCCCGCCGCACCCGGCTATCGCTATTGGCTGGGCGTAGCGCGGCGCTATGGTGAGGGCTACGCCGCCGCCGCGCCGGAGTTCGCGCAAGCGTTGCGGCGCGATCCTGCCTTCTGGGAAGCGCAGATGCAGGGCTACTTTGGCCCGCGCTGGCACGATGCGTTCGCCTACCCTAGCTGGACGGCGCGGGCCGGCAGCTTGCCCCCGCCCCTGCGTGCGCTGCTGCCCGACCGCCCCGGCAGCCGCTTGGTGCTGGTGCGCGAGGGCGCGAGCCGCATGGTGGCGGTGCTGACCCTGACCCGGCGTGCCGGCTGGCAAGCCGCGCCGGGAGCCGACCTGCCGGCCCGCATCGAAGCCGTGGCCGGGCACAGCCCCAACGGGCTGGTGGTCGCCCTCTATGTGGCGCTGCGTGACGACCCGCAGCACCCCTATCGCGGCGAGACCTTCATCAATCCCGCCGAAGGGCTAGGCCCAGACACCGACGCGACCGCGTTGGGCCAGAATCTGCTGCTGGCGTTGGCCCGCCAAGCCCACACCTACTTGATCTTTGCCGACGAAACCGGCGCGCTGCTGCTCAATCGCCGCCTCGTCTTCGACCCGGCCACGCGCCAGGGGTTGGCCGCCGTCGCCGGCCAAGTGCAAGCCGCTGCCTATCGCGCTATCGAGGGCAACCAGCCGATGGCGCTGGACGCTTTCCAGCAAGCCGCCCGTTGGCACATGAGCCAATTCCCGCTGGAGCGCGTGCAAATCTGAGTTCTGAGTTCTGAGTTCTGAATTAGCGAAGAGGCGCAAGGCCAATTCAACCAACCCGATTGGGAGGTACAGGGCAATTGCAGCTAAGTTAGCGCAGGAGCCGGGGACCGGGCGACTGGAACGCGCCGCTACCGCTACGAAGCCCGCCTACGCGGGCTGGAGCTAGGCGAACCGGGAGGCCGGGGCGACC
>JALYUO010000341.1 GCA_030853735.1 Chloroflexota bacterium | reverse complement strand
CCAGTACGGCGCACAGCTGTGCGCGACTACACCCTACGTCTCGCTGATCCAAACTGAACAGTTACTTTTCTTGGTATTCTGCACGCTTCTGCGCGCTTCTGCGCGGATCACACTCGTCGCTCTTCGCGCTCCTTCGCGTCCTTCGCGGATCATTCCGTCCTCTTCTTCGCACGTCTTCGCGGCCCTGCGCGGATCACACCGTCTTGTTGGCCCACTGTCCATGCAGCCAGGGCAGGCTCATCAGCAGCAGCCCGGCGGCGGCGCAGCCCAGGCCGGCTCCCACTTGAAAGACCGCGCCGGGTCCGACTTGGCTCCACAGCCAGCCGCTCAACAGATTGGCGGGCAGGGCGGCCAGCCCGATCAGCCCGTTGAACCAACCCATCGCCGCACCGCGCTGCCCTTTGGGGATCAGATCGCTGACCAGCGCCTTGCTCACCCCCTCGGTGGCGGCGGCATAGATGCCGTAGATAGCGAACAAAGCCCAGGCGTGCCAGTTTTCGGTCGCATTGGCCCAGCCGAGATAGACCAGGGCGAACGCCACATAGCCGCTGAACAGGACCGGCAAGCGGCCCCAGCGGTCACTAAGCACGCCCAGCGGCGTTGCCAGCAGGGCATAGACCAAGTTGAAGACGAAATAGACCAACGGCACGGCGGCCAAACTGTCTTCTAAGCCCTCAGTTCGCAGGAAGATAAAGGCATCGGACGAGTTGCCGAGCGCAAAGATCGTGGCGATAGCGGTGAAGATCCAAAAAGGCCGGCCCAGCGCCGCCAGGGTTTGCCCGCGCGTGGCGGCGGCGGCCCCGTCCGGCGCTTTGGCGGGGACGCTACGCCGCTCCGTGCGTAGGAAAAACACGAGCACCAATACGCTCAACACGCCAGGGATGGCGGTCCAAGCAAACACGGCGCGCAGGTTCTCGTGGGTCAGGGCCAGGATCGCAAACGTGATCAGGGGGCCGAAGGCTGCGCCCAGTGTGTCCATTGAGCGATGGAAGCCGAAGGCTTTGCCCCGATAAGCCGGCGCGGTCGCGTCGGCCAGCACCGCATCGCGCGGGCTGCCGCGCACCCCTTTGCCCACGCGGTCCACAAAGATCAGCCCCAGCGCCACCGGCCAGGAACCGGCCAGCGCCAGCAGCGGCTTGACCGCGTTGGAGATGCCGTAGCCGGCCAGGATCAGCGGCTTGCGGTCGGGCACACGGTCAGCGAGGCGACCGGCCCAGACTTTCAGCAGGCTGGCCGTGCTTTCGGCGATGCCTTCGATCAGCCCGGCGATGGTGATCGGGGTGCCCAGCACCTGCACCAGAAACAGGATGCGGATGGGGACGATCATTTCGCTGCTGATGTCGGTGAAGAGGCTGACCAAGCCCAGCACATACACGTTGCGGGTCAGCCCGTCTAACAGGCGTGGGCGGGCGGGTGGGCCAGATTGGGCAGAGCGCATAACCCCTCGCAGATGGTAAAACGGTTTATGAATCGCGCTGCTATTATACCTGATCACGCCGCAGCAGCAAGTTCTCACATTGCGGCGTAACGGTTCGGTCGAGCAAATCTGTCGCCCGCTGCACAACGGAGTGGGGGAGATCGCCCGAAGGCTGGCCGCGCCGGCTGGCACCGCCGTCTACCGCCAACCCCAGAGCGCCCTAGTGCAGGTTCTAGCCACCTGTTGGGTGTAGTCGCGCCCGGCTGTGCGCCGTCCTCGTTAGGGATAGCCAAACAGGTTGGGTGTAGTCGCGCCCGGCTGTGCGCCGTCCTCGTTGGGGGTAGCCTAACCGGTGGGGGGTAGTCGCGCCCGGCTGTGCGCCGTTCTCGTTGGGGAACGCCTAACAGGTTGCTTGAACCTGCACTAGGGGCAGCCGCGCCCACTGAACAGTTACCGGTCCCTGTTGCCGCAGTTTTGTTACTATTACGCAGGAGTAGGTGATATAGACTGCGCCGGCTGGGGTGATATAGTAATTCAGCTAATGATCGGGAGCGGTGGTTAGCCCCGCCAACTGAGGAGTTTGCACCCCCAGGTGCGAAC
>JALYUO010000337.1 GCA_030853735.1 Chloroflexota bacterium | reverse complement strand
ATCGCCGGCCGCGGCCAGCGCCGCGGCCGAGGGTGTCGCCCCGTAGTAGGGCGCCAGCCGATCCACCAGGCCTCCCTCTTCATCGGTCGCGATGATCAGCGGGTTGGGCGTATGCGCGATCACCGCCTGGGTCAGCGCCTGCAACCCGGCCAGAGTCGGCGGCCGGATCGGCCCGTTGTTCAGGTGGGTGAATATGATCACGTTCGCGATCTGATCCTGCTGCAGATAGACGTCGAACTGCGCCGTATACGCATCGGCATAAACCGGCAGCATCAGTAGCTCGCCGATCTGCTGCGCGGGTGTCAGGGTGCCAATGTAGGCAGCGATGGGCGCGACGGGCGGCGCACCTCCCCCCGGCGGGGGCTGCGGCGCGGCCGCCGGCAGGCTGTTATGCGGATCGCGGGCTTGCAGGGCGAACCGGCCCAGCTGGGCCAGGAGGACCGTATACGGCGTGCCGAGATTCTCCGGGTGGTACTCGAACACCCCCCGCTCGAAATATTGGACCGTGTAGAGCTTGCCGTCCTGGTCCGAGATCTCCGGGAATTCGTCGCTGATCGGGTAGCCTTGCTGGGCTAGGCCCCCCTGCTGGGTCCAGTACTCCCGGAAACTGCCACCCAGCCAATGCCCGGTCTGTGGGAAATATTGGCCGCCGGGCGGCTGGGTGCCCGGATGCGGCGCCCCACGCGGATACTTCTGCTGATAGCGGAAGGTGCCGAGCTGCGACAAGAGGATGCCGTAGGGGGTGCCCGCGTTCTCGGGGTGGTATTCAAAAACCGCGCGCTCGAAATACTGGACCGTGTAGGGCTTCCCGTTGAGCGGGCTGGGTTCCGCGAACTCCTCGGTCAGGGGATAGCCCTGCTGGGCTAGGCTGCCGTGGGCCGTCCAATAGGCCAAAAAGCCGCCGCCGAGCGTATGCTGAGTGGCGGCAAAATAGCGGGGCGTCTCCTGGGCCGCGCGGCCGGTAGTGGGCGCGAGGGCGCCGAGGAACAGTACCGCCAGCAGGCGGCGGATCAGCAACCACCGGGGCCGATGCACCATGGCGAAGGATCCTTCCTGAGCGGAGGGGTTGTCCCGATCCCCGTCAAGAAGTGCGCAAGTTCCTGGGGGCTAAGGAGCATTCGCTTTTCCCGCCACCTGAACCGTGGAACGGAAACCCAGTAGAACCCACAGCGCGATTCCCGTCACCACGATCGGCGCGGTGTCGTGCGGTTACGCCTATTAGCGCGTAGTATAGGGTTACGCACCTGTGCTGTCAAGATGGCCGGATTTTAGCAAATAGGCCCCGCGCGGCAGTGTAATGGTACGTGAGCAGGATCCTGGGGATACAAGGCCCAGCGCTGTAGGCGTTTCGTCACTTCTGCTACCGGTGGCAACTGGCCGATAGTGCGCGACTCCAGTCCGATGGTACAGCGGCGAGGCATTGCGGACATAAAATGTGGCGAAGGGACCCGCTTCTGGAGGTCGGTACGACGCGCATTCCTCAACGGCGGGGGCTGCCCCTGGCAGGCCCGCACCAGCGTGGGGGCGACGACGCGTGGAACATCGCCGCGATCTTGGCCCGGCTGCTTGGGGCGGACATCGGTGCCCCGCCAAGGTTCTGATTTCCGTCCGAGCCGATCGGCGGCGCGCCCCCACGTTGCGCGGCCGCGTCGAGCGGCCCCGACTGGGGGTGGAGCCGTCATGGGCAGAACCGCCCATAGAGGTCGCCGCCGCAGCACGGTAGCGATAGCACGTGGCACGAGATGCGCGGGGTCTGACAGATTTCCTGGGTGGGGGTATCAGTCTAGGATCTGCCGCAGGTGTCGGACTTGCTGGCGTAGTGCTTCAGCGTTGTTCATCGCTGTAATGATACACGCTTGCCGCCTACTTGTACAGCTGTACAGTAGAGTCTATGCCTTGGTACACGTCTGCATTGCCGGTTCCTTGGGGGTGCTTGTGACAAAAAAGACATAGAGCGGGTTTATCAAGCAAGGTATTGTAGTTAAAATACTACCTTGACAATCATAGTATTATGATGTATAATCCAGCTACGAGGTGATCATATTGAGTGAAAACAAACTTACCTCCGACCTGCTGCGCGGACATACCGATACGATGATTTTACGGCTCTTATCGGAAACGGACCTCTATGGCTACGAGATCGTCAAGCTGCTTGCTGAACGCTCGGGTGGGGAATATGAATTAAAGGAAGCCACCATGTACTCCAGCGTCCGCCGGCTTGAGGTGGAGGGTGATATCGCGTGGTATTGGGGCGATGAATCTCAAGGCGGCAGGCGGAAATATTTCAGGATTACTGAAAAAGGCAAAGCAACCTACAATCGCAACAAAAGCAACTGGGCGTACGCGAAGCGCGTGCTGGATAGTCTCTTGTAACAATACCTACCCAAGCGTCCTACATGGCGCACAAGCTGGACAATTAAATCGGCATCCGGCTTTTGCGGAAGCATTTTAATGGTTTCGGCGACATACTTGTAGCCCCGGTAGTCCGCTTTGAGGTCCAGGACACTACATTGGGGGTCGGTCTGGCGTAGGTCCGCTAAGAGCACGGCACTGAGGCTGACCATAAACAGCGCTAGGTTCGCTGCGTTGGTACCCCCCGTTTCCGTCACTTGCATGAAGTCTTCCAGCCCCCAGTATTGTTTGGCATCGCGGCAGGTAAACTCGATTTGGCAGCGCAGACTGTAATATTCGATCACCTGCTCATACGGCAAGGCCAAATCACTGCTAAACAAGAGCACCTGACTGTGCGCCTGCGTGAGCAAGTTGGTTTTCACCAGGATCACCACGTTGAGCGGCGCGGCAAACTCCTTGTGCAGCAGTTGCGCTTGATACGTGCGGGTTTCGATCCCCGCCGCTACCCGCGTAGCGCGCAGATAGCGATCCGGGATGGCCGGCCCCTGCAGTTTGGCCCCATATTTGCGATGCGGGCCGCGCCCCGCATAGGGACCGTCATACGGAAAGTACAACGCCGCATCCGCCCGCAGCTTGGATATCAGCTGCAAGCCACAGTCGCGCACCATCTGCAAGGCCGGACTATTGCCAAAATGTCCATCCAACGCCAGGTAGGCCAGCGGGATGTCAGCACCGATCAGTTGCAATTGGGCGGTGATCATCGTCTTAATGCGTTGCAATTCGGGCGACAAGAGGGGTGCCGTTTTGGGGTGGTTGCGACTGCCTTTGGGCCGCCCCGGCTGGCCCTGGGCGGCGGGCGGCCGGGCGTGCTTGGCAGCAGTTTTGGCGTGGCTTGCCGCTTTCTCCTCCGCGGTACGCACGACTTGTTCCAGCCGGAGGGGAAAGGCGCGCCGGGTGGTGGTACTGACCAGCGCCAGACTAAAAAAGGCCACGCCGGGGACTACGTGCTGGAAGAGGCCGGCGAAGAAGCGATCCAAGCCATAGGTGTGCTTGCCGGCTTTGGTGACCACGACTTCATCGCCCACCAGCAGATAGACCTCAGCGGGCGCGTAGAGATGCCGGCGAAAGAAGAGCCAGAAGACGGCGGCCCAGGGAATGGTGGTGGCGAAGAAGCGTTGGATGGTGCGATAACTCCCACCGGTGTCGGTCCAACGGGCGAGACCGGTCATCGTCACGCGGCCCGTCATGGTCAGGAGCGCCTGCACAATGTGGCGCAGTTGGCGCAGGGTGGTGGCGGGCACCGCTGGCGGCAGACAGGCAAGAAGTGCTAAAATATCCATATGCTTTTGTAGCTCCTGAGTGAGGGGTGGATGGAACACCGTCACTCTACTACAAAAGCCTTTTCTCTGCCAATGCCCGCAGGCGGGTCTAGCGGGGATGCCCCGCAAGCCCACCAGCGCCCCGGAGCGGGCCGGGCGGCGGCGCTACCATTTTGGCGTAGGTATTGTTGTAAAGGAAGGGTATTTTTATGGATGAGAAATTGACCAACTATGTAAACAGCGTTTTTGCGCCATACGAGGGGGTTAAAAGCGCCGCCGAATTAAAGGCGGATCTGCTCTCTGATTTGCAAGAGCGGTTCCGCGAACTCAAAGCCGCGGGCAAGGATGATGACACAGCCTTGAACATGACCATTGAGACTATCGGCGACATTGAGCAAACCGTCCTGGAGGTTGCCAACCTCTCCCGCTCGCTGGAGCGGCAGGTGGTCGTGAACTTTAGTGGGAGCGAACTGACAAACAGCGACCTTGCCGGCGTTACCGTGCATCAAGGAAACTTTAAAGGGAGTGCGTTGCGCGGCTCTACCTTCACGGGCGCAGATCTGACCGGTAGCTCGTTTCGGGGCAGTGACATCCGTGAAGCCAATTTTGATCGCGCCAATCTGACAGATTGCGACTTTACCGGCCTCGACCTTGTGGATGCGACCTTCCGTGAATCCATCCTTGTGCGCACCAACTTCAACGCATCGGGGCTGGTCGGAACCAAATTCATCGGTGTCAAACTGACGGATGTCAAATTGACCAGCACCGACCTGCGCAAAACAACCTTTGCGGGCTGTATCTTCCTCGGCGTGGACTTCCACTATTCCGACCTGCGCGGACTGCGACTGGATGGGCAGACCTTTAGCGGTGTCACGTTTGACCGGGCAGCACTGAATAAAGTTTCGTTTAGGGGCGCGACACTCAAAAATGTGTCTTTCCGTCTGGGGTCGCTCTGGTCTAACCGGCCCTTCAAATCCATTTCCTTCGACGGCGCGGCGATGGATAAGTTAACGTATGCCGCACTCAAAGGCATGGCGGCTGATTTGTCGCAGGTTACGGTTCTAGCGTGAGGAGAAGATCGTGCCAAACATTGCGATTGCGGTAAATGATTCTACAAAAGTCCTACCAGAAGCTCACGGTCTTAAAAGGCGTGAATTTCACCGTGGAACAGGGCAGTATTTTTGCCCTGCTCGGTTCCAACGGCGCGGGCAAGACAACGCTGGTCAAAATCCTGACCACGCTCCTCAAACAGGACGGCGGAACGGCCATCGTCAATGGATTTGATGTGGCGTCTAAGCCGGCCAACGTGCGGCAATCCCTCAGTCTGACCGGGCAATTTGCCGCTGTGGATGAGATTTTGACCGGACAAGAAAATCTTATCATGATCGCCCGGCTCAGACACATCGAACATCCGCGCCAGGTTGCCGATGATTTGCTGGCCCGCTTCGGTTTAACGGCTGCCGCAAACCGCAGGGTGTCTACGTATTCAGGCGGGATGCGCCGCCGGCTTGACCTCGCGATGAGCCTTATAGGTAAACCGCCGATCATTTTCCTTGACGAGCCAACCAGCGGGCTGGACCCCGAGGGACGCATCGAGGTGTGGGAAGTGGTGAAGGAGCTTGCCGATGGCGGCGTGACCGTCTTCATGACCACGCAGTACCTGGAAGAGGCTGAACAGCTCGCTGATTACATCGCCATTCTCCATGAGGGACGGATTATCGCCGGCGGCACGCTCATGGAGCTCAAAAAGCGGTTTCCCCCGGCTCAGGTGGAGTATGTTGAAAAACAACCGACATTGGAGGCGATCTTTCTCGCCATCATTGGCAAAAAGGGGGAACAGTAGATGGAAACGCTACCGAAACACTTTTTCAGCGATATGAGCGTGATGCTTGGTCGTTCCATGCGCCATATTTTCCGCAGTATGGACACCATCATCACGGTCACGATCATGCCAATTGCGTTTATGTTGCTATTCGTGTATGTGTTCGGTGGTGCAATTCAGATCGGTACCGGTAATTATGTCAATTACATAGTCCCTGGAATCTTACTGATTGCTATTGCGAGCGGGATATCCTATGCGGCTTTCCGTGTGTTTACCGATGTGCAACGGGGGATCATTGAGCGATTTCGCTCCATGCCGATTGCCCCTTCCACCGTGCTGTGGGGCCACGTCCTGACCTCGCTGGTCTCCAACGCGATTTCGGTGGTGGTGATCATTCTCGTCGCGTTGATTATGGGCTTTCGGTCGTCGGCGGGCCTCGTGGAATGGCTTACGATTGCCGGCATACTCGCGTTGTTTACGCTGGCTTTAACCTGGGTTGCGGTGCTTGCCGGACTGAGCGCAAAATCGCCAGACGGCGCAGGCGCATTTTCGTATCCGATTATCTTGCTGCCCTTTATCAGTTCGGCGTTTGTGCCAACCACGTCGATGCCGACGGTAGTCCGGGTTTTTGCCGAAAACCAGCCAGTGACGGCAATAGTGGAAACCATCCGTGCGTTACTATCGGGACACCCAGTGTCGGCTGCTATATGGGTTGCTCTTGCCTGGTGCGTCGGCATTCTGGTTGTGGCTTACATCTTTGCGATGCGGGCCTATAACAAGCGAGTGTAAACAACCCCCGCGATAAATCGCGGGGGTTGCAGCGGGCAGCATGATGTCATTTCCGCTTCACCTGGTTGAAGCAGCACGGGATCGCGGATGCGGCGATACCGCCATGTTCCGGTCGTGCCCGCCGGCAGTCGCTAGAAATATCCTCTCGTCTGACTCGGTAATCGGACGCGTTCCGGTCTAGGTTACTACCACAAAAGTCATATTCCTCAACAAATAGGTAGCTGCTGATATGTCTGTCAGCAGCTAACTTCATACATATGTATATGTTAATACATTGCGCCAAAATGCAGCATTGTTGATACTGTTGGCGAATGGCTGCGTGTAGTCGACTCAAGTAGTTTAGTCGGCCACAGAGCCGCTTGGCAGATCCGCCCTGACCAGAATAGCGGGATGGGCCGACCCCGCCAGCACGCGCAACGGTGCCAAGCTGGCCGGAGCTCCGGCTGCATAGGTGGATGCCGCGCCCACTCAGCTCTCGCCTCTGGCCGGCAGCCGCTATTAGCATTCGTTCCCGCCTCAATTATTGTCATTTGGCACACGTTTCTACTTGAGTCGACTACACGCAGCCATTCGCCAACAGTATCAATGTTGGGTTTGGGCCGCATAGGGAGGAGACACCCGCTGAAAACTCTGACTCTAAGCCAACCTTGGGCGTCCCTCGTCGCTAGTGGGGCCAAATCTTATGAGACCCGCAGCTGGGCCACCCCGTATCGTGGACCGCTCGCCATCCATGCCGGCAAAGGGCTGGCCGGCATGACGGAGGCGGCCTACCGCGATCTCTGTCGCCAGGAGCCGTTCCGCGCGGCGCTCAAAGCCAGCGGTTTCCTGGCCCCCGGCGACCTCCCGCGGGGCTGCGTGATCGCCACCTGCCGGCTGCTGGAGTGTGTGCCCATCACGGCCCCCGAGCTGCCACCAGCCGGCCGGCGGCATACTGTCACCCAAGGCGGGGATCCGACCACTGAGGTAGCCTTTGGCCACTACACGCCGGGGCGCTGGGCGTGGCTGTTGGGCGAGGTGGAGCACCTGGCGGTGCCCGTGCCGGCGCGCGGCAGCTTAGGACTGTGGGAATGGCGCCCACCAATAGGGGAGGAAGCGGGCGCTTCGCCCAGCAGGGTGGATGAGTGAGAATTGTTTAGCGAGCAGGGTACGGCGCGGGCCCCAACCGTAGCTCTCTATGAGAGGCCAGGGCCACCTGCACCTGGGCAAAAGTCAGGGCCTGCTCCTGACGCAGCCACCCCAGCCGGGCGACGACATCGCGGCCATAGGTACCGCCGGGGAGCGCCAGATGCTGGGCCGTGATCGCGCGCAGGGGGAAGCCGGGACAGACGGGATCGGGACAATGGCTGGGCCGGGCAGCGAGCGCCAGGGACGTGCTCAGGGTTTGCACGATCTTATCGGAGGCCAGATAGTTGAGCAGGGCCGTGGGCGTGTCACAGTGGGGACAGGGGGTCAATTCGGGATGACAAATGCGGCGCTCCGTCGGATATAATGATTTGGCGGCGGTCATGGATCAGCTCCTTCTGCAAGTGGGTGATTAGCCATAATACCGCAACCACGCTCCCACGCGAAGTGCCTGGACGGCTATGCGGTTCACCGGGCGAGTTGCGCGCTACTGCTAGATTTACACGTTCCGTGTTTCTAGGCCAACGGTGATGGGGTTGCCGGCGGAGCAGCGGCGCATGGTGCGCACGACGAACGGCTTGGAGCGGGTGAACCGGGAATTGAAACGGCGGACGCGGGTGATTGTGATCTTTCCGAACGACGCGAGTTGTCTGCGGCTGGTGAGCGCGTTGTTAATGGAACTCAGCGCAGAATGGGAAGGGGGGCGCGCCGATATGACCGTGGATTGAATCGAATCGAATCGAAAAAGGATAAAACATCCTGACCATTTTACAGAAAAGATCTTGCATTATCTTCATGCCAGGCGTATAACCACTTTGAAGGGAGGGATAGCATGCAAAAAGTGTTCACGAAGTTTGCTAAGGGGGCGTCGCACTGGACAGGCCAGCCAATCGCCTTTCTGCTTGCTGCCGGAGTAATTCTCGTGTGGATCCTCACCGGTCCTATCTTTGGCTTCTCAGATACCTGGCAGCTGGTTATCAATACGGGGACAACCATTGTTACCTTTCTCATGGTATTTCTCATCCAAAACACGCAGAACCGCGATACCAAAGCCCTGCAACTCAAGCTCGACGAACTGATCTTCGTGATGGCCAAAGCCAACAACTCCTTACTCGACCTTGAAGAGCTAGAGGAGGGGGAGCTGGATAAGATCTGGGATCGTTACGAAAAGATGGCTGCACTGGCCAGGAAAGCCGGCATGACCTATGACAGTACGATCACCGGGGACACCGACCACGTCAAGCGTCCGTAATGTTGCCAAAGTTACTGCGCCGTATGTTGCGGCAACAATAGGCATCTGCCATTTGTCCGAATGTTTGGCCGTTCTCTGCCAAATGTTTGGCCGCGCCAAGAGCTGCGTAGGAAGCGCACAGATGGCGGGTGATCCAGCTAGACTGCGCGGATTTGTGCTTGGATAGCCATCGCGACAGGCGGCCAAACTTTTGATACAAAGTAGCCAAACATTCGGACAATCCGCAGCATCTTACCGGAGCGGATTGATCACCTCTGCCTTATGCGAGACTATGGCGGCCATGACTGCCTGCTTTTCGCGCTCAGGCACATTGAAGTGGTCGAGCGCGCTGGCAATCTCCGCTCCGACCTCGTCGAACTCTTCGGACGTAAGGTGGAGATTCTTAGGGACTTCGCCTAGTTCCTTGCCCGTGTACTGAAAGGGCCCGCCGGCCACATTGCAGATCCACAAGGGTCGGGTAGGCGGGCCGCATCGCTGCAACCCGCCCCCCTCAGAGTAGGCTAGGCCGCCAGCGAGTTGCCGTTGCTGGTACTTTTCTGTCGGCTCGCCTCCGAACCGCGTTTGCAAGTTTTCCCTGCGCGCGGCTCTCCAGTGATTTAGCGCGCGGCCCGTTGCCCCGTTGGTCTTCCTGCGTGGATGGCCTCGTGACAACGGCGGCACAGCACCAGCGTTTTTCGCCGCCGGGCCGCCATTACTCGCATCCAGTTGGGCCGTTGCTTCCGCCCTGGGCGGCTCAGGTCCGCGAGTTTGCGAATATGGTGGACCTCGACTTGGCGGATACTGCCGCAGAGTTCGCACTCCTCGGCTTGGAGTCGTTTGAGTAGCTCCGTGCCTTTGGTGTACGCCTTTGGCGGGCGCTGGTCCACGAGGACTGCCTCCTTCCGGCGTTTAATCGAGAAGCCCCCAAACTGTGCTACTAGCGGCGCTTTGTCCGCACCCCGCTGCACCACCATCTGAAAACACCGTAGCCGTCCGGTCGGCGTCTTGATTTCGGCGCGATACTTCCGCGCTATCTTCGTGACGGTAGCACCACAATAAACCGTGGTCGTGCCTAATTTAGCGCACAAGTTCGTGCCTACAAAATGTCGGACCACGGTTTATTGTGGTGCTACCTTCGTGACGGGGTAGCACCACAGAATAGCGTGGAGTTAAACTCGCCAGCGGTAGGAACCTAATGATGAGTACATTTGTCCTAAATAAGCGGTGCCGGACTGCGGCCAGCGGCTGCAATCGTAACTTACGCCGCGCAGAATACGCGGGAGTACCACTGGTGCGCGGCTCCTAACCCCGTATTGGCGACTGGGTAGCGCACAGGAAGCGTTATCGCGCCCTATGGGCCGACTCCACGCTATTCTGTGGTGCTACCCGTGACGGTGCTCTTGTATTTATTCGCTAAGGTTTTGAGCAGCGACGTTTCCATCGTCCATTTCGCCCGATAGAGTTTGCCGACGTTATGGGCGAGGGCATAATAGTTGACGTAGCCCCGCAGTTCCGCCCCGTACCGTCCGACGATGCTAAAGTCACTGTCGTCGAGCATATCTGAGCGGACTTCCGGTTTGCCGCGTCGTTCATAGCGGGGGTAGCACCACAGAATAGCGTGGAGTTAGGCTCGCCAGAGCCAGGAACCTAATGATTCGTACATTGTCCTAAATAAGCGGTGCCGGATTGCGACCAGCGGCTGCACTCGTAACTTACGCCGCGCATT
>JALYUO010000336.1 GCA_030853735.1 Chloroflexota bacterium | reverse complement strand
GGTTTACGACGAAATTAGACATCATTCGCCCCGCCATTCAGCACTATCTGAGCCATCCCAGTACCATCCTATATGGCTTTGTCCAGCGCAGCGGCGGGCACAAGCGCGCAACTGCGTAACTCCTAAAGTTTTCTACGCTAATCCGGGTGGGTTTGTAGCGATGCTCGGATTCGTGGACCGCTTTCGTCCCGCTTTCCGCTTTGTGCGGCTCATTCGCCCGATTTGTGGCCGGTTTCCCCGGCACCGGAAGCTGGCTCCGGCACTTATGGGCAGACTCGGGGTATGAACACGGTACGGGAAAAACTGAGACATACACTATAGTTTGTAGTAGTTACTTTTAGCAGCGAGCAAACTACACGATTTTACCCTCCTGTTCGTTGACGACATACTATAATCTATAGTAGTGCGGTGCAGCAGTCCCCTCAGCTTTTCGTCAGCAGTGGTAAGGCCAATTCCTCGTCCAGATCCGGCGGCAGGTTCTCCCAGTCCAGCACGTAATCGCCGAAGCGTTTGATGTGCGCCGTCCAGTAGGGGCTGATGGCCGCCAGATCCTCGACCTTCACCTCGTGCCCCTCGGCCACCAGTTCGCGGATCGCGTGCGTTAGGTCCACCGTGTTCTGTAAGATCACCGCGTTTGCCACCAGGTCGTTATACTTGATGCGCTTCTCCTGGTCATGCGCCTGCTTGTCCGGTAGTACCCCGTCGTGGCCGAACGAAGCCCACTTGGCGAAGCCATGATACGATTCCAACTTGTTCGTCACCGCCGTGATCCCGTCGCGCATGTCCGGGTCGGCCAGGCAGCGCAGCAGAAATTCGGTGCGCACCACCCGTCCCAACTCGCGGAACGCCTGGTACAGCCTATTCTTGTGACTATAGTTGGTCAGCTTGCGCAGCAGCGTCGAGGGCAGCACTTTGCCCGCTTTGATCGATAGCACCACCTGAAGTAAGTCCTGCCAGTGCGTTTCGATCAGTTGCCAGTCGATCACATCCGTGAACAGGCTGTCGATGTTGGTATATTTGGTGCCCTTACTCGGCCGGTAGAAAATCAGGTCCTTCCAGTTCCGAATGCGCGGCATCAGTTTGATGCCCAACAAATAGGCCATGCCGAATACCGGCAGGTTCTGGCCCTGGGTGTCGGCGTGAATCGTGTCCGGCTGAATGTCGGAGGTGTTCTTGTTGATCAGGTCCAGGATGTAGACGGCTTCCCACACGCCGCACACAATGAAGTGACTGAACAAGGCGATGTACATATCGGACAGATGGCGGTAGGCAATGCCCCCGTAGTCGCCGTACCGAATGTGGTATTCGGATTTGAGCGTATTCGCGTAGAGCGGGTACTGGGTGCCGTCGGCCGCCGCGACGTTCGCTTTGCCCCATACCTGCGGCAGCGCGAAGCTGGCATAGCGGTTGATCACATCGCGCAACGCCTTATTGAGCCGATCCGCTGTGATATGGCGGTGATTGGCGGTGGAGAGTTGATGCGCGCTGACCTGCCCGCGCAGGTGGCGCACCATCTGATTCGGTCCCAGGTTGGTGCCGTAGGTGAAGGCCGTCAGCACATAGCGGTCGCGGTCCAGCCGCGAATCGGACCCCGACAACGGGCCGAAATGCCGGCTCCAGTTCGTCCAGTGCTCGACGTTGCGCATGATGTCGAGCAATCTCCGTTCCGGCATTTTGGCTTCGAGCAATTCCCTCAACGGCTCCAGCGTCGGCGAGACGGGGCGGCGCGGCCCCCGCTTGATGCTAATCTTCTTTTTCGCATCCAGGCTGACCCGCTTGTTCGCCGGGAAGGCCCGATCCACCGCCTCGGCCGTCTTCGTTAGCCAGTCCTTGAGGCCGGCCACGAAGCCGCCGGCGGTCGGCGCAAAGCCGAGTTCGCGGCAATACTCGGCCACCTGCGGCGCGCACTGCTCCCACGGCAGCAAGTGCGCCCGGTAATCGGCATAGTCCTCCGAGCCGGCGACGCAGGCATCGCCGTTTTTCAGATCGGCGGCCAGGGTGAGGAACACGCAGACTTCCAGGTGGCGGCGGGCCAGCTTACGCTTGCGCTTACGGCGGTCGATGATCAGATGTTGCCAACCCGCGCTGGCGAAGGTCAGGTCAATCTCGTCGGGCAACCACTCGCTGCGCTTGTGGCTGTTGGCCAGCACGAAGGCCAGCGCCTGGCAGAGCGATTGGTCCTGGGTGGTGGAACTGATGCTCAGGCTGCGGACCATGCGCAACAGCGTGGCGCGATGGCTTTTGTGGGCCCGCCAGCAGAGCGGGAGATAGTTGCGCCCGTTGTAGGACGTGACGGTGGTGCAATCTTCGCGTAGCGCCGCCGTGCCGCCCCGCGCGCTCACCAGGTCGCGCAACTGCTGGACCAGCGCGGCGTCGGCGGCCAGGGCCAGGGCCGTAGCCTGGGCGGGATCGTCTGGTGCGGGTGTGGGGCGGCACGGCGCCGAATCACTGTCCAGATTCGCCTCCGTTGCCGGGTCGAGCGTATCCAGCATGGCCGCCAGGGTGCCGGCGACCTTGAGGGTCGTTTCCAGGTGGGATTCGCGGAGCTTGACCAGTTCGTCCTGCGCGGCCTGCTGGATACTGCTCATGCGTTTGACGAACATGGTGATCACTTCGTCGCGCGTCGCCACGCGGGCCTGCTCAATCAGGCAGAGCAGGATCACATAGCGTTTCGGCGGCTCGATCTCATTCATCGCCCCCGCATCCAGCGCGCGGGCCTCGGCGGCCCAATGGCGGCGCTTGGCCGTCGGGAGGCCGGCCAGCAGCCGGTCGGTATCGGCGAGCGTGCCCAACCAGGCCAGTTTGCGCTCATGGGCGCGCAGGTGGCCGAGGGTGGCGCTCTCCGGCGGGTCCTTGATCGTCTGGTAGTTGGTGCGCCGCGCGTGGATCTTGTCGGTGAGCAAGGCTTGCCAGCGGGCCACCTCTTCCGGGGTCCAGCGCGCTTGCACCTGGGCAAAGAGGCCGTTATTCACCGCCGTGCGGATGTTTTCTACCAGATGCTCCAGGGTGCTGAAGGCCGGTAGTTCATAACGCAGCCGGATCAACTCCTCCATTGCCACATTGATCAGGTCGGCGGGATTATCCATAACCGCCGCCGCCGCCTGGATCGCCGCGCTCGCCGCCGTGCGCGCCGCGTCGTCGAACGGCTGCACGCGCAGATAGGCGCGCACGGCCTGGTGGTGGCGATATAACATACGATCCTGGCGGTAGCCGAGCGGCTGGGAGAGATCGACCCCCAGGCAGCCATGCAGATGCTCGATAATCGGACCGGGCACCGCCAGCAGGTCGGGGAAATAACCGAGGCATTGGAAGCATTTCAGCCAGATCAGGAGATGGAGGCGATGAGTGCCGTCGCGCACCGTGCGGCGCACCCAGGCGAGCTCGGCCTCGGTCGGAGTGTAGGCCGCAGCCAGATCCGGGGCCGAGGGATTCCGTTTGAGGCGGGGGTACGCCGTGCGCTCGATAGCGGTCACGAAACAATCCTTCCTATAACTACGATGCGGCACAGGCTGGCGCACCCGATCCGACTACCCCTTGTTGAGGATCGCCGCACCTCCGCTAGACCGCATAGCTTTACGGGCGTTTGCCGGCTTTCATATAGCGGTAGAGCGTGGACTTCGAGATGTGGAGGATCTTGAGGATGTCTTCGACCGAGTTGCTTTCATCGGCATACAACGTATGCAGCAACTTCAGCTTCTTCTCGTCGAGGGCGCGCGGTCGCCCGCCGTGCCGGCCCCTGGCCCGCGCGGCTTGTAGCCCGGCGCGGGTACGCTCCTGGATCAAATCGCGCTCGAACTCGGCCAGGGCTCCGAACACATGGAAGATCAGTTTGCCCCCCGAACTGGTGGTATCAATTTGCTCGGTAAGGCTCTTGAAGCCAACGCCGCGCGCCTGTAAAGCAGTGACGGTTTCAATGAGATGCTTGAGCGAGCGGCCCAGGCGGTCGAGCTTCCAAACGACCAGGGTGTCGCCGGAGCGCATAAATGCCAGTGCCTCCGTTAACCCGGCGCGTTCCTGCGCCGTCCACTTGGCTCCACTGATAGTCTCTGTGAAGACGCGCGCGCACCCGGCCTGCTGTAAGCTATCCTGCTGAAGCGCCAGCGTCTGTTCGTGGGTCGAAACCCGTGCATAGCCGACGAGCATCGTGTGCGCCCTGCCTCTCATGCCGTCCCCATCGTATCGATAGCAATAGGGTATCAAAACTCTACCGGGAACGCAAGAATTGAGACCTTGATTACGCGACGACTTTTGGGACACAACAGTCGGCGCGATTAGGCAGCCGAGGGGCTGGGGAAAGGAGGGGCGGCGATAGTGCCAAAAAGGGACGTTTTTGGCACCACCGGTGCCTAGCGGAACACGGGGCGCGCCTAAACAAAATTCTTCTGCTAGAGTAGTAATTGCCACGTTTTGCCCGTCTCGTGTTTCTACCCTAAGTACGGTCCTTTGCCGATTTTACCAGTGGTTACACAAGCCTTACACCAGGGGTGCGCGCCGTGCGGGATCCCGTCAGCCGGGGCCGGCCCTCGGATGGGCCGCCACGCCGAGGGC
>JALYUO010000323.1 GCA_030853735.1 Chloroflexota bacterium | reverse complement strand
GCGCCAGCAGTGCCGCCGCCGGGGTCCGTTGCCCCCGCGCCCGACGGCCCACCAGCAGCGTCGCCGCCGCCGCGCCGGTCAAAGGCTCCAACGCCACCTCATCCACACCGCCGTCGTCGGGCCAATTGCCCTGGCAGCGGCTGGTGATCAACACGCGGCAGCCGCTCGTGGCCGGGGGTCGCCAATGGTCCAGCCGGGCCGGGTCGTCCAGGTTGTCGAAGATCAGCAAGCGCACGGTCGGCGCGGCCCAGGCGTGCTGCACTAGCTTGCGGTTCTGCTCCGGCTGCCCTTCCTGCCAGCCCGGCAGCGCCAGGCCCTCCGACCCGCCCAGCGCGGCCACCAGGGCGGCCACCGCGTCCGGCTCGGCCATCGGCACCCACCACACCCCACCGGGATAGGTGTCCCCTTCTAGCCCGCGCACAGCCACCTCGACCGCCAGTTGCGTCTTCCCTAAGCCCCCCGTTCCCGTCACAGCCACCGCCCGCCCCGCCGCCAGCGCCGTCTCCACCGCCGCGATCGCGGCGGCCCGGCCCACGAAGCTGACGTTATGGCGATAGGGCAGGTTGGTACGGACGAGTTCTGAGTTCTGAGTTCTGAGTTCTGAATTGGTGACGGGGATATAGCCGATGTTTTGGCAGAAGGCGCGCAGGGCTTCGTTGGGGGGGTTGGCGGCGACGGCGGCATCCCGCAGATCGCGTACACGGCCTTGCGCTTCGGCCCACTCGCGCAACTCCAACGTCACGGTACTCAGCGTGGCATCGGGCACTAGCTCGGCCAAGTTCAGGTCCAGGCCGAAGCGGGTCAGCCGCCGGAAGTCGTCTAAGGTGGGGAACGCCTGCCGCAAGGCCGCGTCGAAGGCCAGCCATTGCGCTGGGGTCAATTCTAGGTCGGGCATCGGGCAGCTCCGAGGCTACGCAATACGCAGTACGCAGTACAGTGTGCGCCCAGTATCGCACAGGCCCGGCGGCACGTCAAGCAAGCGGCGCCACGGCCCGATCTCCCCCCACCCCAACCCTCTCCCCGGCGGGGGCGAAGGAGCGAGACGGATCGATGCCGACCCCTGCCTCCTAGCCCTTGCGTCCGATCCCCGCCCCCCGACCCTCGATCCCCCTGATCCCCCGCTACGCCCGCCGCCGCCGGAAGCGCGCAAAGTCCGCCCGCCGCAACGTCAACCGGCGCAGGCCGATTTCGCGCGGGAACAGCAGCGCACCAGTCAGTAGCGCACCGGTCAGCAGCGCGGGCCACAAAGCGGATCGTATCTTGCTGGGGCGGTCACTGCGCCCCCCGTGCGCGTTAACCTATGGACGAGCCGGCCCCCGCTGCGCAGAGGATGCTATACCGCATGGCTGCTAGGATCCCTGGTCCTGATCGCTCCATAAAACGGTAGGCCCCAAGGATCACGCCATGGCGAATGTCTGGGGATCCCGACCATTCCACTACCCGCGCCAATCGATTGGGTCGACCACTGCGCCCCTGGTGCGCCCGCTCGCCCGCTGGGGCAAAGGCACCGTGCGGCAGCTTCTCTATGCTCCCGATGGGCAATGGCTGGCAGTCGTCACCGGGAGTGGTATCTACCTCTATACGGTCCCTGCGTATCAAGAAGCCCAGCGGCTACCGGCTGATCTATGGGTGAGCCACGCCGTGTTTGCGCCCGATAGCCGTACCCTGGCCCTGGGCACCCTACAGGGGACCGTGCACTTGTGGGATCTGCCACCCAATACGTTGCGACCGTTGGGGCCCGCCCAGGAAGGCATCCCCGTCACACAACTGGCCTTTTCCGCTGACGGGCAGCGCCTGGCCGCCGGCAGCGAGTTGCACGGCATTCACAGCTGGACGGTTGCCGACGGCCAGCCCTCCCCGGCCCTAGCAACGCCGCGCAAGCCGTTGCGCAGTCTTGCCTTCGCTGCCGGCAGTGACTACCTGATCGCCGCCTATGGCAATGCCCACCTGTAGCACTTTATGGTGAGCACGGGGCGCGTGGCACGCACAATTGAGGTCGAACGGCATCGGTGGCAGCAGGGGGCCTTGACCCCGGATGGTCAGTGGGGGGCCGGATTAGGGGCGACGTTGGACATTTACCGCCCCGCCGACGGCACGGTGGTGTATACCCTGCCCTGGTCTTGGCAGCGCGGCCAACAGATTACCCTCACGCCCGATGGCGCCATGGTAGCAATCGGCGATCAGCGTGGTATCGTGCGGCTCTGGCAGCTGCCCGGCGCGGCGGCACCCCAGACCTTCGATACGCACAGCGGCTGGGCCTGGCGGGTGGCGCTTGCGCCCGACCGCGCGACCCTGGCGGCATCCGGGATCGATCAGGTCGTGCAGATCTGGAACATCCGCGACGGGACGCCACGGGCGCACTTAACGGGTTTTACCGATAGCGTGGCAAGCCTGGCCGTTGCCCCCGACGGTCGTACCCTGGCCACGGGCGCGCTTAACGGCCATGTCCACCTCTGGCAGGTCGCCTCCGGCACCGCCCTGCAGACCTTGATCGATTGTCCGGACGGGGTTAATAGCGTGGCGTTTCATCCTGCCGGGCAGATCTTAGCCGCCAGTTCCAACGAAGACACCATCTACCTTTGGTCGCTGCCCGACGGCGCAGCGGTGGCACCCATTCCGACCGGCACCCACTGTATTACGGACCTGGCATTCACGCCATCAGGCGCAACACTGGTGGCCGGGGGCTGTGACGGCATCCAGCTCTGGGACTGGGCCACGCGCGTGCGGCACTATCAATGGGCCGACGCGGATATCACCAGTGTTGCCGTGGCACCGGATGGGCAAACCCTGGCCTGGGGGACGGAGCGGACCCGCGTACGCCTGGGACCGTTGCCTAGCTCCCAGCGGCCGCGTTTACTGCGGGGCCATACCGATGCGGTCGGGACGGTCGCCTTCTCCCCGGATGGGCACCTATTAGCCTCCGGTGGGCCGGATGCCACAGTGCGCGTATGGCAGGTGCGCGACGGCCGTCGGCTCTACAAGTTGCGGCATACGCGCTCCTGGGTCATGCGGGTCGCGTTTGCCCCCGATGGGCACCTACTCGCGGTCGGCCATGAAGACGGCACGATTGAGTTGTGGCGAGTCGAGGAGGGTACACTGGTCGGCCAGCTGCGGGGCCACACCAACCGCGTGCTAACGCTGGCCTTTTCCCCGGACGGGCATCTGCTGGCCTCGGGGGGTGATGATGGCACGGTGCGGCTGTGGGGGGTACAGGGCTTATGCGTTCTCGAAAAGCGGGCACCCTAGCAGTGCCCGCACCGCTGCGGGGTGCCGCGCATGGTAGCGCAAGCGGGCCACGATCTGGCGATAGCCCGCCCTTATGCAGCATACTGACCACCACATCCCGCAGCAAACGCATGATCGCCGGTCCCGTCCCGCAGTGGATCAGGCTGCGATCCTCCCCCAACGTCACGTCCTTCACGTAATGGAGGCTGTTCTCAATGGCCCAGTCGCCCTCAGCCTCTTTGCAACTTCGGATGCAACCCCTGGTGAGTCAGGCGCACTGTGTTTCAATGGCCCAGTCGCCATCAGCCTCTTTGCAACGCGAAGGGCATGAGCCGGGGGTAACCGGCACCGCTGGGTCGGGCGGGCTGGCCGGCAAGTGGGTACGACGAGGCCGCCTTCGTAGCCCGGCTGCACACGGCGCGGGCACGGGTCCGCCTGTATCAGGGCAAACAGGGCAGTGGCAGTATCGGCAACAAAATGGGCTACTACTTCGCGGTCTTGACGGATCTCTGTGGGCCGGAGCCTGCGCCGCCGCCGGTGGGGCGGCCCGGCCTCCGCGACCCCGCCGGGCCACCGCTGGCGCCTGTCGCAGCCCCCGGGTCTATTGGTTGATCCCTGAACAGGGCGCTCAGCACCAGCCCAAAAGCCAATCCGAGCGCGCCCCCCACCGCGAGGCCGAGGAGGAGGTGGCCGATGAGGAGGCCACTCAGCGCCCCGATCCCGATCCCTGCGACCACCCCCAAGGCGAATGCTTGCTTATCGAGGGGGCGCTTCATACGATCCTCCGCTTCTTCCCGCCACCCAGCACCCGCGAGGGGTCCCTACGGTGTGGGGTTGCTTGATCGGTGTGCGGCGGATCCGCCGGATGCGACGGGCCACACAAACTATCGGACGGACCCGATCACCCCTTGCGTGATTGGCTCCGCCCGTCTGTAGGAGTATCGCACCGCGCTGACACAGGGGGTGCAGAAGGAGTGCAGAGTTGGGTAAGAATCGCAGCCTGATCCAAGATCAGGCCGGCCCCGCCCCACTACAATTGGTGGATAACCCTATTGACAGATGCGCTGCTTTTGCGCTATGATACGTACAACTGTAGACATTACGCAGGGAAGGACCTCCATCATGTCGGTCAAAGCCTATCGCACGGCGGAAGTCGCCGAGCGGCTGAACGTCAGTTCCCATACCGTCCGGCGCTGGATTGAGGATGGCCGGCTGGCCGCCGAGCATACCGCCGGCGGCCAGGCCCGCATCACGGAAGGCGCGCTCCAGGAGTTTCTGCGGCGCAAACAGGATCAACCCCGCTGCCAGGTCGTCGCCTTCGCCAATCAAAAAGGCGGGGTGGGCAAAACGACCAGCGCCGTCGCGGTGAGCGCTGCACTGGTAGACAGCGGCCAGCGGGTCTGTCTGATTGATGTGGATCCCCAGGCCAATGCCACCGATGCCGTCGGCTTCGACCGCCACCGCCCCTATCCGGCCCTGCATGATGCCCTGCGCGCGGCCCTCGACGGCCAGGAGGCTGCCCTGCCGCTGGTGCCGCTGGAGCCGGGCTGGGATCTGGTGCCCAGCCATATCGATCTGGCGCGGATGGAAACCGAAATTATCCTCAAGGCCATGAACAAGGTCAAAATCCTGCGCCCGCTGATCGACCCGCTGCGGGCCTATTATGATTGGATCATTCTGGATTGCGGGCCGTCGCTGG
>JALYUO010000317.1 GCA_030853735.1 Chloroflexota bacterium | reverse complement strand
TCGTCATATTGCTTGTTGACCCAGCCCTGCGGCGTGATCGCGATATCGGAGCGGAAGACGAGGCTCAACCAGTTCTGCGGATCCGGGTAGTCCTGGCACCAGCCGAGGACGTAGATCTGCGGCAGGGCCGGTGCGGTACTCCGGCCGGTTGGCTTGCCCCACGGGGCGCTAGGAGAGAGAAGCGTTGCTATGACTGGTTACATCATTCGCCGCGTGATCGCTCTGGTTCCAGTGCTAATTGCGGTGTCGCTGATCACTTTCCTGTTGATGCACTTGGCCCCCGGCGGCCCATTCGAGGGACAAGAGGGCAAGCGGCAAGATCCCTATATGCAGAAGCGGCTGCAAGAGTCGTTCGGCCTCAACAAGCCACTGTATGAGCAGTATTATATCTACATGAGCCATGCAGTGGTCTTGGACTTTGGGCCGTCGTTCCAGACGCGCGGACGCGACGTGACCGACATCCTCAAAGAGCATTACGGCTACTCGCTCAAACTGGGCCTCTTCGCGCTGGCTTTCGCCATCCTCGTGGGCCTCCCACTGGGCATCATGGCCGCGCTGCGCCAGAATAGTTGGGTGGATTATCTGTCGCTGTTTATTGCCACGGTCGGGGTGGCTGTGCCGTCGTTTGTGCTGTCGTTGTATTTACTGTTGTTTTTCTCGACCATCTTCCAGTGGTTCGCGGTTGCCCCAACCCTGCGCTCGTACCAGAACGAATTGACACCCTGGATTTTACCCACCATCGCGCTCGGCTTGCCCTCGGCGGCCTTGCTGGCGCGCCTCGCCCGCTCTTCGATGGTTGAAGTCATCCGCCAGGACTATGTGCGGACCGCGCAGTCCAAAGGGCTACGGCAAAGCGTAATCGTGCTACGCCATATTATCAAAAACGCCATGATCCCGGTCTGGACCGTCCTCGGCCCGTTGGCCGCCGGCCTGATCACCGGCTCCTTTGTCGTTGAGCGGATTTTCCTGATCCCCGGTATCGGCAGCTATTTTATTGATGCCATCGGCAATCGGGACTATTCGATGATCATGGCGACGACGCTGATCTATTCTACCCTGATCGTGGTCTTCAACCTACTGACGGATGTCACCTACGGTCTCTTTGACCCACGGGTCAAGATCGGCAGCTAGAAGGAGTCGGCAATGGCAAGCACAACGACCACCAGTGGCGAAATTACCTTTGATCAGACGGCTCCCGCCCGCAGCTTATGGAGCGATGCCCTGCGCCGTCTGATGCGGAACAAGATGGCGGTTGCCAGCATGGTCGTCATCCTGTTTTTCGTCGTCATCGCGGTGAGCGCCCCCTTCATCGCGCCGCATGATCCGACCTTCCAGAGCCGCATCCGCACCGGCGGCGGCGTGGAATTGCCGCCGTTTTGGACCGCCGAAGGCAAGGCCGGTTACCCGCTGGGCACCGATGTCAGTGGGCGCGACGTGTTGAGCCGCATCATGTACGGCGCGCAGGTCTCGTTGAGCGTGGGCTTTATTCCCATGTTCATCATCCTGATCATTGGCACCATCGTCGGCATGAACGCCGGTTTCCGGGGCGGCTGGGTAGATAGTTTGCTGATGCGAGTCACCGACATCACCTACGCCTTCCCGGATCTCCTGTTCCTGCTGATCGTCATCTCGGCGCTGCGTGATACGCCGATTGCCAGCTTACTCGGTGGCCTGCCGCTGATGTTTATCGCCCTCTCGCTGATCGGCTGGGTGGGTGTGGCGCGGCTGGTACGCGGGCAGGTTCTCAGCCTGCGCGAGAAAGAGTTTGTCGAAGCGGCGCGCTCCATCGGCACGTCGAACGGGCAGATCATGCTGCGCCACCTGTTCCCCAACAGCCTCGCCCCGTTGATCGTCAGCGCGGCCTTCGGCGTACCGGGCTTTATCCTGGCCGAGTCGTTCCTCAGCTACATCGGCATCGGGGTGCGCCCGCCGATGGCGACCTGGGGCGGCATCATCAGCGACGGCTTCGCCTCGATCAACTCGTCGCCGCACCTCGTCTGGGTGCCGGCCACCTGCATCGGCCTGCTGACGCTCTCTTTCACCTTCCTGGGCGACGGCCTACGCGACGCGCTTGACCCACGCATGAAGCTCTGATCACCGCGTTGAGCTAGGCACCGGGGCGGAGGATGCGTATCCTCCGCCCCTTTTTGACCGGCAACCGGATCTGAAAGACTATAGCTCTCAGGACTTTCGCTGGGAGTAGCTGCGCCAATCAAGAATGCGGGTGTACTTGCGCGGCACAAGTGCAAGCCCGCTATTCGTGTATTCGTGACCCCATTCGTGGCCGGTCGGCCGGATTGGGGCGGGCAGGCCGCGCCAGAGCGAACGCCCTAGCTCTACATACCGACGGAACCGCTATAAGCAACTACAAAAATCTCCGTGTCTCCGTGTCTCCGTGGTGGCGTTCCGTTTACGCGCTCGCCTGGGCGGCGGCGAAGTAGCGGCTGGCCGGGGCTTGGCCGCGCACTGCGGCGAGGTAGGCGCTGGCGGCGACCACGGCGGCGAGGTCCACCCCGGTGCTGATGCCCAGGCCGTGCAGCAGGTAGAGCAGATCTTCGGTGGCGAGATTGCCCGATGCGCCGGGGGCGTAGGGGCAACCGCCCAGCCCGCCCGCCGACGAGTCGAAGATCGTGATGCCCAGTTGCAGCGCGGCCAACACATTCGCCAGCGCCGTGCCGCGCGTGTCGTGGCCGTGCAGCGCCAAGCGGTCGGCGGGGAAATGATCGAGCAGCAAGCCCATGACTTCGGCGATGCCGGCGGGCGTGGCAACCCCGATGGTGTCGCCGATGGAGACTTCATCCACTCCCAGGTCGAACAGGCGGCCCGTCACCTCCAGCACCCTGGCCGGCGGCACCGCGCCTTCGTAGGGGCAGCCAAAGGCCGTAGAGACATAGCCGCGCAGCCGCACCCCGGTCGGGCGGGCCATTTCAGCCACGGCGGCAAAGTTCGCCAGCGATTCGGCGATGGTGGCATTGATGTTATGGCGGGTGAAGCTCTCCGAGGCGGCAGTGAACACGGCGACTTCGCGCACCCCCGCCGCCAGCGCCCGCGCCATGCCCTTCGGGTTGGGCACCAGCACGGGATAGCGCACGCCCGGCGCTTTGTGGATGGCCGGGAACACCTCGTCTGCGTCGGCCAGTTGCGGGATGGCGCGCGGGCTGACAAACGAGGTCGCCTCAATCACCGGCAGGCCGGCGGCGCTCAGGCGGTTGATGAACGCGATCTTGGCGGCAGTCGGCACCGGCTGCGCTTCATTCTGCAAGCCGTCGCGCGGGCCGACTTCGACCACCGTGACGCGGTGCGGCCACGGGCCAAGCGAAGGATGGGCCATTACGATTCCTCGGTCTCTGTAGGCTCCACTGGACCTAACCAAGCGCGCACGGCTGGGATATGATTGCCGTAGTGTTCATACGAATTGCCGGCGACTACCGCCAACGGCGTTTCGCCTGCGGTCCACTCGGCGCAGTGCGGATCGGTCAGCGCCGTTGCGGGGAAGGTCGCCACGGCGGCCATCAGCGCGCCAAACGCCTGATCCGACTCGGCCAGCACCTCAACGGCAGGCCGGGCCCGGTTATGGGCGTAGATCAAGGCGTTGCGCGCCTCCATGTCGGGTGTGTCCGATCCCGGCGGCAGCGAAGCCGGACCGGGCGGCACCGCCACCGTGCCGCGTTCGCCGCGCGTGAAGGCTTCGAGTTGCGTCGCCGTCCACCATTCATATACGCACAGATGAGCGGTGATGTCTTTCAGCGTCCAATCCCCGTCCGCGCCGGGTTCGTCCAAGCGATCCGGCCCGGCCTGCGCCAGCAAGCCCAACCACTCGATATGGGCATCGCTCATGGCGCGCATCAACTCCGTTGTGTCCTGGGGTCCGTTCATCAAATCACCTCCGCCAGCGTGATCCCGGCCTCGACCAATTGGCCGACCGCCACCGGCAACCGCGTCACCTGCCCATCGTGGGGTGCCTTAATCGTAAACTCCATTTTCATCGCTTCCATGACGACCAAGCGTTGGCCCTCCGTCACAGCGTCGCCCACTGCGACCAGCACCTGGATGATCTTGCCCGGCATGGGCGCTTGCAGCGTATCTTCGCCGGCCTGCGCCGCAATCGCCAGCGTGTCGGTGTCGGGCGGCGGCACGCGCCGCAAGCCATAGACGCGATCCGCATACTGGACCACGCGACGCTCGGCGGTTGGTGCAGTCACCGTCACCGCCCAATCGCCCGGTGCGTCGCCGTCTAGCCGCCGTACCTGCACCCCGCCTATG
>JALYUO010000228.1 GCA_030853735.1 Chloroflexota bacterium | reverse complement strand
ACGTATTACGTATTACGTATTGAATTATCGGTAGAAGGTGATCAAGTACCCGTTCTCTAGTACCCGACCCCCGACCCTTGACCCCTATTTGCCGGAACCGCCGACTTTGCCCGGTGTGCCGGCGCTGCCGCCTACGTCGTCCGGTTGGAAGCTCACGCCGCTGCTGCCGCCGCCTTCGAGTTGCACCGCATGGCCGCCGAACTCGTTGCGGAGGGCGGCGATCACTTTGGCGCTGAACGCTTCAGGCAGGCGCGAATTGAAGCGCGCCAGCAACGAGGCGGTGATGACCGGGGCGGGCACGTTTTCGTTGATCGCCTCGATCACGGTCCAGCGGCCTTCGCCCGAATCTTCGACATAGCCGCGAATGGATTTGAGGTCGGGTTCTTTCTCGAAGGCGCGCACGGCCAGATCGAGCAGCCAGGAGCGGATGACGCTGCCGTTTTGCCAGACCTTGGCCAGGGCCGCCATGTCAATGCTACCGAACTGCGATTTCTGGATGATCTCAAACCCCTCGCCGTAGGCTTGCAGCATCCCGTATTCGATGCCGTTGTGGACCATCTTGGTGAAGTGGCCCGCGCCGCTGGCTCCAGCGCGCAGATAGCCGTTTTCGGGGGCCAGGGTTTTGAGCAGCGGTTCGACATACTTGAATGCCTCTTCGCTACCACCAATCATCATGCAGTAGCCGACTTGCAGCCCCCAAATACCGCCCGACGTGCCGATGTCCAGGAAGTCGAAGCCTTTGCTTTTGAGTTCGGCGGCGCGGCGGATCGAGTCGCGGAAGTTGGAGTTGCCACCGTCAATCAGAATGTCGCCTGAACTGAGCAGGGGCAGCAGTTCGGCGATCAGGTCGTCCACCGGCTGGCCGGCGGGCACCATCAGCCAGATCACGCGCCGCCCCGGCAGATTCTTGACCAGATCGGCGGGCGTGTAGGCGGCCACCGCGCCCTCTTGCGCCACTTCGTCAATCTTGCCCTTGCTGCGGTTCCAGGCCACCACGCGATGCCCGCCACGCAGCAAGCGGCGCACCATGTTCTCACCCATGCGCCCTAAGCCCATAAAGCCGATGTCCATGCCTACCTCCTGTAGTGTTGAGTGTTGAGTGTTTAGTGTTTAGTGTTGAGTGTTTAGTGTTGAGCGTTTAGTGTTGAGCGTTTAGGATACAAACGTGGCGTACACTAAACACTAAACACTAAACGCTCAACACTCCGTCAGCTCCGGCCAGCACTTCATCAATCAAGTCGCCCGCTTCGCGCAGGCCGTCTTCGGCGTTGACCAGGTGGATACGGACCACGCGGCGGCCTTTGGCGGTCAGCGCCTCGATGTCGCCTAACGCCTGAGCGCGGATCAAGGTGCCGAAGCTGAATCCCATGTCGGGGATTTTCGCGTCGCCCGCTTCGTCACTGGTGAAGACGAGGAACACGCCGTTGTTTGCGCCGCCTTTGTGCAATTGGCCGGTGGAATGTAGGTAGCGCGGGCCGAAGCCGAGCGTGGTCGCCACCTGCAACTCATCTAGGATCAGGGTGCGGATCGCTTCCAACTGGTCCATGTTGTCGTCTGAGGTTTCGACATAGGCCAGGACGGCGAAATAGTCGTGCGGCTGCACGCTGGCGAACAGGGCTTGCAGCACGGCAGCGGGGGTGTGAGTACCTGCTCCACTGCCATTCTTACCGGCACTGTCAGATGCTTCGCCAAAACCGGGCAGGTTGTAGGCAAACAGTTCCAGGTTGCCGTCGTCGGCGACGGGGGTGGGGTCGGGGAGGCGATGGGTTTTGGCGTAAGCGGCGAGCAGGCGCTTGGTGTTGTCTTTGCTCTCCGTCACGTTCGGCTCATCGAAGGGATTGATGCCTAGCACCTTGCCGGCGACCGCGATTGCCAGTTCCCAACGGAAAAACTCGCCGCCCAGGTCGTACTCATCGGCCAGCGGCAAGGTGATCACCGGCTGGTCGGCATCCATCAGTTTTTCGACCATCTCATCGAGGGCTTCGTGGTCGTCGCTCTCTTTAGGCATATAGACAAACACGCGGTCGTCGCCGTAGATGTCGGGCGGGCCGGTTTCTTCGCCGGAGATCGGCACTAGCCCGCGACCTTGTTTGCCGGTGCTTTCGGCGATCAACTGCTCGGCCCAGTCGGCAAAACTAGCCGTGCCGGGCGTGGTGATAAAGGTCACTTTGTCGCGCCCGGCGTTGCCCAAGGTGCCTAGCACCGCGCCAAGCCACACGCCGGGATTGTCCGCCGCCGCGACCCCCGCGCCGCAGCGCACGATCATCCCTTTGGCGCGATCCAGCAGCTTTCGCACGTCCACGCCCATCAGCGCGGCGGGCACCAGACCGAAGTAGGAGAGCGCCGAGTAGCGTCCCCCGATGTCGGGCGGATTCTGGAACACTTTGCGGAACCCACGTCGTTCGGCTTCCGCGATGAGCGGGGAGCCGGGGTCGGTGATAGCGATAAAGTTGTCGCCGGCGCGGTCGCCGTTCGCCTGCTGCACGCGCTCATAGAAGTAGTTCAGGAAGGCGTTCGGCTCTGTGGTCGTGCCCGATTTGCTGGACACGATGTAGAGTGTATCCTTCGGTTCTAAGCCTTCGCGACACACAGCGACCATCGCCGGGTCGGTGCTGTCGAGGACATAGAGTTCGGGGAAGCCGTCGGCGGTCTCAAACTCCATGCTGAACAAGTCGGGCGCGAGGCTGCTGCCGCCCATACCCAGCAGCAGCACGTTCTTAAAGCCGTCTTTGCAAATGCTCTCCGCAAAGTTTCGCAGGTCGTCAGCTTCGCCAATCATGCGATCCACCACGCCGAGCCAGCCGAGGCGGTCGCCGATCTTGCCTTGCACTGCCGAGTCTACCGACCACCACGCCGCATCCCTATTCCAGATATGCTGGGCGGCATCGGTCAACTCGTGCAAGGTTTGCTCGACCTGCGAACTAAAAGACCCTAGATCCGTCTGCTCGTTCTGCGACTGGCCGGCGGCTAACGCCGCACGCTTGCCGGCGATCACGCCGTTGAGCGTCTCGAACGACTTGGCGAAACTCGCTACGCCTTCATCTTCCAACTCTTTCGTCACTGCGTCCATGTGGATGCCCAGCGCCGCCAAGTCTTCAATGACCTTGTGTTCGGCGGGCAGATCATGGTCAATGGTGCGCTTGACTACGCCATGATCATTGAAGGCCACGATAGTAGCAGGGGGCATCGTGTCCACGGTATCGGGGCCGATTAGATGCTCCACATACAGCACGTCGCGGTAGCTGGGGTTTTTGGTGCTGGTGGAGGCCCAGAGCGGTCGTTGCACCCGCGCGCCGGCGGCTTTGAGCGTCTCCCAACGCGGGCCACTGAACACTTGGCCGAAGACCTCATAGGCGATCTTGGCGCTGGCGATGGCGGCTTTGCCTTTCAGCTTTTCGAGGCGCTGCTTTTCCGCGTCGGAGCCGGCCTTTTCGATCAGCGCGTCCAGCTTTTTGTCCACGTTGCTGTCTATGCGGCTGACAAAGAACGAGGCGACCGAGGCCATATCAAGCGATTTGCCTTCGGCATGGCGGCGTTCGAGGCCGCGCAGGTAGGCTTCCATCACGGCCTGATAGCGGTCAATGGCGAAGATCAGCGTGACGTTGATGCTGATGCCTTCGTAGATGGCCTGCTCAATGGCCGGGATGCCCTCGGCGGTGGCCGGGATCTTGACTAGGATGTTGGGCCGGCCCAGCCGCTGGTGAAAGGTCCGTACCTGGGCCAGCGTGCCCGCAGTGTTACGGGCCAGGTCGGGCGTGACTTCGATGCTGATGTAGCCGTCGAGCCGGTCGGTGCGGTCATAGACGGGCCGGAACACGTCGGCGGCATCCTGAATGTCGCGGATCATGAGTTCCAGAAAGACGGCTTGCGCGTCCTTGCCCTGGCTGTAGACTTCGCGCATCTGGGCATCATAGTCGGTGCCGGTGCCGATGGCTTTCTCGAAAATGGTGGGGTTGCTGGTAACTCCCACGATGCCGTCGTGGTCAATCATCTTTTGCAACTCGCCGGAGCTAATCAGCCCGCGGCTAATGTTGTCGAGCCAGGGCGCTTGGCCCTGCTCCTCATACAGGCGTTTACAAGGCGTTTCTGCCATGTCGTCACTCTCCCTCGTTGTCGTCAGCTTGTCAGTCGTCAGTCGTCAGTTCAGCAGGGGGCGTGCCACAACGTTTTTTCACCACAAAGACACAAAGTTCACAAAGATTTCGGATGGAGTTTTTGATTTTAACGGATTATCTTCGTGTGCTTTGTGTCTTTGTGGTGCAAGCAAGGGCGGCTATTTGACCAAGCTGCGGACGGCATCGGCGATGTGCGAGGCGCTGATCCCGGCAGCGTCAAGCAGTTGATCGGGCTTGCCGGAAGTCGGCATCCCTTGCACGGCGAGATGCAGCAGGTGCAAGGGGGGCGGTTCGCCGCCGTCGGGGCTGACGGTGAAGGCTTCGAGGACAGCTTCGCCCATGCCGCCTTGCGGCCAATGGTCTTCGACGACAACGACGCGGCCGCCGGTGGCCTGGGCGGCGGCGAATAGCGTCTGGCGGTCTACCGGCTTGACCGAGTAGAGGTCGATCACGCGCACGGCAATGTCTTCGCCTTTGAGCGTGTCGGCGGCCTTCAGCGCCTCGTGCAGCGTGATGCCCGCGCCGATGACGGTCACTTTGTCGCTATCCGACTGGCGCAGCGTTTTGCTGCCGCCGACGGCGAAGGTCTCTTCCGGCCCGTAGAGGGTCGGCAGGGCGGCGCGGGTGGAGCGCAGGAAGCTGATGCCGGGCAGATCGGCCATCAGCGCGACCAAGTGCGCGGTCTGGTTGGGGTCGCTGGGATAGAGGACGGTGCTGCCGTGGATGGCGCGCATCATAGACAGATCTTCGAGCGCCATCTGCGAGGGGCCGTCTTCACCGATGGACACGCCGGCATGGGAGCCGCAGAGCCGCAGGTTGGCGCGCGAAATGGCGGCCATGCGGATGAAATCGGCGGCGCGGGTGAAGAAGGCGGCGAAAGTGGAGGCGAAGGCGACGCGGTGGCGCACGCTCATGCCCACGGCGGCGGCGACCATCTGCTGCTCGGCGATAAACATCTCGAAGAAGCGGTCAGGCGCGACTGTCTTGAACTCGTCAGAGTGGGTCGAGTTGCTGACTTCGGCATCCAGCACGACGACATCGGGGCGGACGGCCAGCGCGACCAGGGCATCGCCGTAGGCTTTGCGCGTCGCCACTTTCTCGCCACCAATGGCATAGGTCGGCAATTTCAACTCCGTGCCTTTGCCCGACTCCGGCACCGGCACGTTGCTGTCCGGCTTGGGCACCTGGATCAGGATGTGGCGCACGCCGCCCAGTTCTTTGAGCGCGGCCTCAGCCTGGGTCGCGTCCAGGGTCTTGCCGTGCCAGCCCTCTTTGTTTTCGAGGAAGGACACGCCGCTGCCCTTTTTGGTCTTGGCGACAATCAGCGTCGGCTTATCTTGCTTGATCGCTTCGGCATAGGCCCGGTCAATAGCCGCTACGTCGTGGCCGTCAATTTCGATGGCGTGCCAGCCGAAAGCGCGGGCGCGGGCGGCATAGGCCTCGCTGTTCCAGCCGAGGTCGGTGGGGCCGCGCTGGCCCAGGCGATTCATGTCGAGGAGACCGATCAGGTTGTTCAGGCCGTTGTAGCTGGCGTGGTCGAACGCTTCCCAGATCGAGCCTTCGGCCATTTCGCTATCGCCCAACAGCACCCAAACGTGGTAGGGCAGCTTATCGAGCTTCTTGCCGGCCAGCGCCACGCCGACGGCAATGGGCAAGCCCTGGCCGAGCGAGCCGGTCGCCACGTCTACCCAGGGCAGTTCAGGGGTAGGGTGGCCTTCCAGGCGGCTGCCGAACTTGCGGAGAGTCAGCATTTCGGCATCGGTGATCGCGCCGGCCGCTTTGTACATGGCGTAGAGCAGCGGCGCGGCGTGCCCTTTGGAGAAGATCAGGTGGTCGTTGGCCGAGTTCTGCGGATTATCGAAGTCATAGTGCAGATATTTGCTCATCAGCACCGCCATTAGGTCGGCGGCGGACATGGACGAGGTGGGATGGCCCGATCCGGCGGCGGTCGTCGCCCGGATGCTGTCCACACGCAGTTGTTGCCCTAGTTCTTGCCATTGGTCTTTGTCATTCGTTGCCATTGGGTGTCTCCTCCTGCATAGCCGAACGGTTGTCGGGAGTCTTGTAGCATATCCTGTACCGCGATGGGCGGACCGACCCCGCATGGGGCGGACCGACCCCGCATGGGGTGGCCCGACCCCGCATGGGGCGGACTAGCCACGCATGGGGCCACGAATACCCGAATGGATCGGGGCGGTGGCCTGCGAGAGCGGCGGAGGAATCAATCCTACCTTCTGAGATTTATTATATCTCTTTTGCTACATTCTATGCAACAGTCTGGAGATGTAGGTGGGGTCGGTCTTTAGGCTGAGATTGGGAGGACAAATGGTGCCTGAATACAGAAATGAATAACCTATTGCAAACCGACGAATCTATGGTATAATCAGACTATCAAACAATTCTCGATCCGTAGCGTAGGTGTCTTAAAGGGGGTTCGTTTATGGAATGGACCACTGATCAGCAGAAGCAGCTACAGAACGCCCTAGTCGGTGCTTTTAATGATGTAGAATCATTGCGGGAAGTTATAGCCACCATTGATATAGATCCAGGGCAAGGATGGAAAGATGTTGATTGGGGAGGGTCTGTACAAGCTGTAGTTTTCAGTATAGTAGATTGGGCCTCTAGCCGTGATAAATTAGAAGATGTGCTAAAGGCGGCGCGGAAGCAGAATTCTGATAGTAACGCTCTAGCCACACTAGTGCGTCAGTTGGGAGTAGACACCAATACAGGAGCCTCTACACTGGAGGCTGATCGCACGACGCTAACCTGGACCGACCTGCGGGAGCGGGCGGCGCGGCAACAGCAGGCGTTCTTGCGCGAGTTGCGGGGTTGGCCGGACAAAGCCAATGTGTTTATCCCAGAGGCGTATGTCCCGCGCAAAGATGCTGAAAACAGCTTAGACAAGTTCCTGCACAGCCCCGATCAAGAAACCGCGCTCATTGTGATCGGCGAAACCGGGGCGGGCAAAACCAACCTGCTATGCCGGTGGGCCGACAAGTTGACGGCCGATGGGCAAGTGGTGTTTTTCTATGATTGCCGCGGTTCGCTGACGGTCGAGATCGAACGCCGCGTCGTTCAGGATTTAGGATTAGAGAACAGTAACGAATTATCGGATGCTGTGGTCGCGCAAATCCGCGCGCTGTCCGGCAACGACCGGCGTTTCGTCCTGCTATTCGACGGGTTAGAGGGGTTCGACGTGGGAACAGAGATCGGGACGGCGGACTTGTTGAAAGCGATTGACGTGCTGGTTGAGCGGATGGCTGCTAGTCCTGTGCGCGTGGTCCTCAGTTGCGCTACGCCGACTTGGCGACAACTGGAACGGCTCGACGCAACCTACCTGTTCTGGCACCACTATTACCCGGCAGCGATAGATGGGCCGGGTTTAGAGTTGGAGCGGTTCACTAACGACGAACTCAAAGCAGCCTATAGCCTCTACCAGGACTATTTCAACCTGAAAACGCCGCACCTACCAGCGGGGTTACAAGATCAGTTGACCCTCCCGCTATTGCTGCGGATACTGGCGGATACCTACAAAGGTGGGGCGGTGCCGGTCAGGGCTTACTTGCCGCACAATATTTATCAACGGTATTATGAGCGGTCTGTCCCGTTGCCCGCCGATCAGCTGTTTGTGGAGAACTTGGTGCAAGAAATGCGGCAGCAGGGACGCAGCACGCTGGAGGTCAAAGGTCTGGCGCGTAATCCAGCCTTTAGAGGAGATGTCTGGAGCAAAGGCCGAGGCGAAACACCGTATGATCGTTTACAAGAAAGCGGGCTGCTGACCGAGAGTAGCGACCCGACCGGCGACCGTTATGTGCAGTTCACTAACCAAGCTGTGGGCGCGTACATTTTGGCGCATAGCCTGCAAGGGCAAGCGGATGCCAAAGGCGACCTTGTGGCGGCACTGGCGGGCGAGGTCGGGAACTTTGCCCTAGCCTGGGATGCGGCCCGGATGTTGCTCGGCCTGCGCCGCGATAGGGCGACGTTTGTGGCGTTAGCCGATAGTACCGATGTCGAATTGCGCGAACTGGTCGTGCAGAGCCTGCGCGATCTGTACGCCTACGATGCGCCGTTAGCTCTGAGCATCATGAAGCAACTGCTGATGCAAGACGCGGAGGAAGCGGAACGGACCGGTCTCAAAGCCGCATATGCCATTAGCGGCGGCTCCGACGCGCAGGAGCTATTTCTGTGGGCGGTTACCGACGGTCCCAACCGCCTGCGCGCCGCGACCGGGACGGTCCTTTACTTTATTTGGCTTAAAGACCCCGCCTTTACTTACGGCCTGTTGCGGGATCTTATTAAGCGCATCAAAAATTGGCCTCCGCTGACCGCCAAACCACAATGGGTTATTGAGTTTATCATTGAGCTACCGTTTATGATCTACATGAACCACCCCGACCAAGCGGGGGTGCAACAGGCGTTGGCAGAGTTCTACCACGATCTGGCCCTGGCCCTAGCGCCGACGGACCAACCAAGCGGCGCAGCAGCGGCCAGCGTATTTTCGGCAGCGGCGGGGCGCGTGCTGATCACGCCGATTCTGGACACGTTTTTATTCAAAACGCAGGCCACAGAACACCAGCTGTTTAGTTTGCCGCCCAGCGATCCTCTCCGCGCGCAGTTGAAAAACCTGATCCCGCAGTTGCTGGACCCGGCAGTGGATCTGGTGCCCGCTCTCAATCAACTCGCGCCGCTACTGAACTCCGAGATACTGGTGTTCAACTTGGCGGCGGCCCATACCATCCCGATCCATGCCTTCCGGCAATTCACGGCGTTACACGGCCCACTCGAGAAGCTCTATAATCAATTGGAGCCACGGGGCCGCTTCTGGTTGCTGTTCAGCTTCAGTATCCTCTTTGATAAGGATGATGTGCTGGAGTGGATGCCGCTGCTGACGCACTTCACCCGGCGGATCATTGAAGAACACCCGGAAGTGTTTTACGACGACTCGGTGGGGTTGCTGACCGATCTTGACGTGTTATTGTTGCCGCTAGGGCTGGCCTACGGCAAGCACAACCGGGAAGTGGCTAGTGACAGCACACTCTACCAAGACCGCGGAATGCCGTATTTTGAGGAACTCATCCAGGCCGGCCTAGAACAGGTGGCGCAGGGCAATCTGCAAGCGATCAGCCGCTGCCTGGACGGGTTACGGGCGGTAGGCTTTTATTACCCGCGAACTGTGCTTCAATTGCTGGAGCAGACTCTATTCGATGATTTCCATGATGCGGTGGGGCGGGCGCGCCCGGCCCTGCCGAAGTCCCCGGACCAGACGGTGCAAGATGCGTTGCTACCCTTGCTGGCGGCCATGCGAACCTTACATTTTGACCAGGTAGATAGCTTTGTGAGTCGGATGCAGCTGGGCGATATCTATGCGCGGCGGGTGGCCGCGCAGGGGGAGGTGGACTTGCTGCATCGCTATGTCCTGTGGATCGGCGTGTATAACGAAATCGTCTACCGCAGCATCTTTTTCCCGTTCCTGCGCCGCCGGCTGTCGAGCGAGGTGCTGGTCGCGCTGGCGGAGGAGCCGAGCGAGCAGGCGCTGATCGACCGCTACACCCGCAATCTGCAACTGATGTTCCTAGAGGTCAACAACGACATCAGCCGATGGTTCCTGCCCGCTGAGGCGGCACCGCCGCCGGCGTAGGGCGCTATCCTGCCACCAGTTTCGCGTAGAGCGCCTGCTGCCGCGCCACCGCCTGCGCGTAGATGGCGTGGTGGGCGGGGTTAGGGGTGTAGGTGGGGCCGAGGGCGGCGGGTTGGGCGGCGGCGTTGGGGATGGTGCCGAGGACTTCGAGGGCCAGCAGGGCGTTGCCGCGACTGCTGGCTTCGGGTTCGGCGGAGGCGATGACGGGCAGGCCCAGCACGTCGGCGTGGATTTGCAGCCAGGCGGGCGAGTGGAGCAGGCCCGCACCACTGGCGACGGCGTGACGGGCGCGGGGCACCTGGGGGGCGAGGGCGGCCAGGATCAGGGCGAAGCGGTAGGCGATGGCTTCCAGGCCGGCGCGCAGGATTTCGGGCGCGGTGGTCGCCAAGCGCAGGCCGTCTATGGTGGCGCAGGCATCGGCGGCCCAGCCGGGGCTGCGTTCGCCGGCGAAGAACGGCAGCACGGTCAGGCCGTGACCGTCGGGCGGCAAGGCGGCGACGGCGGCTTCGAGGTCGCGCAGGCCGGACAAGTTGAGGGTGTGAAACATCCACTCGTAGAGGTTGCCGCCGTTGGACAGCGCGCCGCCGAGCAAGGCCCGCCGCCGATCCACGCGGTAGAGCCACAGGCCCGGCGGCAGCGTGGGCACCGGGTCGGGCAGCACCACGCGCATGGCCCCGCTGGTGCCGATGGTGAGCGCCAGGGTGTCGGGGGCGACGCAGCCGCTGCCCAGGTTGGCCGTCGCGCCGTCGCCCACGGTAGGCAGCCAGGGCACGGTTGCCAGGGTGGGCCAGCGGGTGGCATAATCCCCGGTCAGGCCGTGCAGGGTGTCGCCGATGTCTACCAGCGGCGAGAGCTGATCGGCGCGGATCGGCAGCACGGCCAGCGACTCGGCATCCCAGGTGAGGGTGTGGCGGTTGAGCAAGCCGGTCCATGAGGCGACGGAGAGGGAGCAAGCGCGCACCCCGAACAGGCGCAGGTAGAGATATTCGCCGAACGACAGCCAATGGGTGGTGCGCGCGAGCACGTCCGGCGCGGTGCGGGCCAGCCAACGGAAGCGCGGGGCGAGGTAGCTGGTGTGCAACACCGTACCAGTACGCTCGTGCCACGCCGCGCCGTCTACCTCGGCGCGCAGAGCGGCAGTGTCGGGAGCCGCGCGCGTGTCGCCCCAGAAGTAGACGGGGGTGGTCGGTTGCCCCGCCGCATCCACGCCGAGCAGGTTGCTGACTAGGCTGCACGACGCGACCGCCGCGATCTCGCCCGCCAATGGCCCCGCCGCCGCCAGCGCCTCGTCGAGGGCGCAGGCCACGGCGGTCAGCATGGCCTCCGCATCGGCTTCCTGCCCGCCGTCGTCGGTCGCGCGCAGCACATAGGTGGCCCGCGCGACCAGCTCGGCTACATCGCACGCCTGCGCGTCAAAGATCATGGCGCGGATCGACGATGAGCCAATATCGAGGCTGAGGACCAGCGGGCGGACCGCTGCGGCAGGCGGAATGGTGGGCATAGACAGCACTTGCTCCTTTCTGCTATCATACCAGCAGTGTCAAGACTCAACGTGACGAGCGAGGCGGCTATGACTAACGAAGAACTGCTCGAGATCATCGAGGTGCTGCGCGAGCAAAAGACCGATATGGTCCATGTCGAAGCAAAACGTGCCCGCACTGAGCTACCCAAAGGGGTGCGCGACACGCTCTCGGCGTTTTCCAACTCGCCGGGTGGTGGCATCATTATTTTGGGGATCGATGAGGGGCGAGGCTTTGGCATTACAGGCGTAGCCGATCCTAAAAAGATGCAAGCGGATCTGGCCTCAATGTGTGATCAAATGGAGCCGCCGCTCAGGCCAGTCATCGAGCTATTTGAAGTGGAAGGGCACCATATACTCACAGCCGAGGTAGCCGAGTTGCCACCGGAGCAAAAGCCGTGCTACTACAAAGGGCTTGGTACGTTTAATGGAGCCTTCATCCGCGTCGGCGATGGGGACCGGCATCTCACTCCCTACGAAGTGCAAGCGTTGCTTGAAGCTCGTATTCAGCCACGCCATGATGTGGAACCTATAGACGGCACTTCGATTGCGGATTTACGCAGCGACCTTGTTCAAGCGCTGTTGGATCATTTGCGCGAATACGAAGGTCGGCCATACAGAGAATGGACTGATCAGCGTATTCTGCAAGCGTTGCATATCTTAGTAGAAAACTCTAGCGGCCGATTGGTTGTGTCGTTGTTTGGCCTGTTGCTATTTGCGGATTATCCGCAGGAGCGATTCCCCAACCTATGCGTGACCTTCATGCGCTATCCCACGCCGCGGTTGGGGGAGAGTGGTCCCGGTGGGGAGCGGTTTTTAGACAATGTGAAGATCGAAGGGCCGTTGCCGTATATTGTCGTTGAGACACTGCGCGTGATTAAACGGAATATGCAACGACGGGGCATTGTGCAGGGTCTGTTCCGTGAGGATCTCTGGGAATACCCAGAGACCGTCTTGCGCGAGGCCATTGTCAACGCGCTCGGCCACCGGGACTTGTCCGCCCAGGCACGCGGGGCGCAAGTCCAAGTGCAGATGTTTCCCGACCGGCTGGAGATTGTGAATCCGGGTGGCTTGTTCGGACCCATCCAACCGGATCAGCTAGGCCAAGTCGGTGTGCAGTCTTCGCGTAATGAGTTTCTCATGAAGGTGTTAGAGGATCTGCCTGCACCGCGCGAAAGACGACCGCTATGTGAAAATCGCGGCACAGGTTGTATCTTCTCAAAAATTCGGGGTAAAGTCGGGTGACGACCTTCGCTAGAGCTGTTGCTCAGGCACAAAACCGGCCTGAGCGATGGGCGTGTTTGGAAATTTACCCCGAATTTTTGAGAAGATACCACAGGTTTGGCAACCATGTTAGAGCAATTGCGTAAAGCAGGGATGTCACTACCCCAATTTGAGGTTAGCTTGACCAGTTTCCGCTTGGTGCTATCTAACCACACCCTGTTTGATGCAGCAACATTAACTTGGCTAGAACGCGCAGCGCGTAACCAACCATTATCAGAAAGCCAACGCCAAGCATTGGCTTATCTACACCATAGCGACCAAGTAAGTAACGCTGATTATCGTCGCCTAACCGGCGTGGACTCACGAGTAGCAACAAGGGAATTAACGGATCTGGTCAATCGTGGCCTGATCGAGCGGCAACGGGTGCAGCGGTGGGTGACTTACATCATAGTGAAAGACGTGGGCACGCTGCCGCCGGAAAGCACGTCACTAGTACGCAGCAAAACCCCTGGAGAGCGGATCATCACGCTGCTACAAATCTCTGAACCGTTGCTGTCTCGTGAAATCGCAGAAAGCCTGGGCATCACCCAAGCTACAGCCCGATCCTGGTTACGTAAATTACGTAATCAAGGCTCGATAGTTGCCATAGTAAGCAGTCTTAATAACTCAGGAACGCGCTACTCAATTGCAGATGCAGCTTGATGAGTTCCGCCTATCACGCTTGTAAGTGGGTCGTAAAGCAACTGTCGGTTGGACGTAAATTGGTCGTAATTCGGTCGTAAAGGCACTCGTAAGTTTACGACCATTGTTACGACCAACTTACGAGTGAATAGCTATTCAGGAGTTGCGCGAGGGCGCGCGGTGGTGGCTCCTTACTCCTGCTCCGGCTCCTCTGCCGGTGGGCGGGGCTTCGGACTCAGCAGGTTCTCGTAGTAGGCGTAGTCGGCTTCGGTGAACTCCGGCTCGGCGCGATGCTCGCCGGCGATGAGGCGCGGGGTCAGTTCGCCCTCGGCGCCGGCCTGGATCATTTCGTGGCCCAGGTCACGGGTGGCGGTGAAGCGGTCGAGTTCGTTCAGTTGGCCGGCCATGATCTCAGCCATATAGTCGCCGGGATTTTCGGGGCGGATGGAATCGTCGTCCATGGAGTCTCCTTTGCAGCGCAGTGTTGCGCCTAGTCGGTTAGGGCGGCGCGGGCTTTCTGGCGCAGGTCGTACAGCTTGCCCATCGCCTCAATCGGGGTCATATCGTCTACTTTGAGATCACGCAGTTCTTCGATCAACGGGTCCAACTCTACGGATTGCGGATTGCGGAGTGCGGATTGCGGATTGGGTTCGGCGCTGGTGGCCGTTGCGCCATTCGCGGCGGTGCCGTTGGTGGCTGCGCTAGGGGCCAGGAACGACAGTTGGCCGTCGGTGGGGCCGTCGGTGGGGACGGCCATGACGGCGCGGCGGCGTTCTTTGCTGCCACCGGCCTCCAGGTCGCGCAAGATGTCTGCGGCGCGTTTGAGGATCGTTTTGGGCACGCCGGCCAGCCGCGCTACATGGATGCCGTAGGAGCGGTCGGCCCCGCCGGGCACGATCTTCCGCAGGAAGACCAATTCCTCGCCCTCTTCGGTCACGGCGACGTTGAAGTTCCGCACGCGCGGCAGCACGCGCTCCAGCTCGGTGAGTTCGTGGTAGTGGGTGGCGAACAGGGTTTTGGCCCCCAGGCGCGGGTGGTTGTGGATGTATTCGACCACGGCGCGGGCAATCGCTAGGCCGTCATAGGTGGACGTGCCACGCCCGATCTCGTCCAGGATGATCAGCGAGCGCGGCGTGGCGTGATTGAGGATATTGGCCGTCTCGACCATCTCGACCATAAAGGTGGATTGGCCGGTGGCGATGTCGTCTTGCGCGCCGACGCGGGTGAAGATGCGGTCCACCAGCCCCAGGCGGGCGCGGTCGGCGGGCACATACGCGCCGATCTGGGCCAGCAGCACGATCTGGGCGATGCTTTTGAGATAAACGCTTTTGCCGGCCATGTTCGGCCCGGTCAGCAGGATGATCGCGCAGTCGGCGGCATCCAGGCGCACATCGTTGGGCACAAACACTTCGTCGCGCACACTGCGCTCGACGACCGGGTGGCGGCCCTGCGCGATCTCGATTGGCCCCTCGGTCAGCAGCTCGGGCCGCACATAGTTGCGCGTCACGGCGACCTCGGCCAGTGCGGCAAACACGTCCATGTGGGCTACGGCCTGCGCCACCTGGAGCAGGCGCTCGGCGCAGGCGGCCACGGTCGCCAGCACCTCCTGGAACAGGCTACGCTCCAGATCTACCAGCCGCTCTTTGGCGTTGAGGATCAGCGACTCGGCCTCTTTCAGTTCGGGCGTGATGTAGCGTTCGCCGCTGACCAGCGTTTGGCGGCGGATATAGTTGGCCGGGATGCGGTCTTTGTGGGCGTTGCTGATCTCGATATAGTAGCCGAAGATTTTGTTGTAGCCCACTTTGAGCGACGGGATGCCGCTGCGGGTGCGCTCCTCCTCTTCCAGGTTCGCCACCCAGCCCTGCGCGTTGCGGCTGGCTTCGCGCAACTGGTCCAGGTCGGGGTTGAAGCCGGGGCGGATCGCGTCGCCGGTGCCCAACACGGCAGGCGGTTCTTCGGCGATGGCGCAGGTGATTGCGTCCAGCACGTCGGTGCAGGGGTGCAGGCGCGTGAGCAGCGAGCCGAAGGTGCTGGTGGATTGCGGATTGCGGATTGCGGATTGCGGATTGTCGGTAGCGGCGCTGCTTGCTGCGCTCTCGGCGCGGCGCTCCATGACGAGGGGGCCGGGCGGCGCGGGGGCAGGCTGCCAGTCGCCGCTGGCCTCGAAGGCGGCGCGGATGCCGGGTATGACCAGCAATGCGTTGCGGAGCGCGTTGAGGTCGCGCGGGCCGGCGATGCCTTGCAGCACCCGGTTGGTCAGCCGTTCGAGGTCGGCCATGCCTTTGAGCAGGCCACGCAATTCGCCGCGCAAGCCTTCGTCGCGGTAGAGCAGGGTGACGGCATCCTGGCGGGCGCTCAGGCGCGGCAGATCCACTAACGGCTGGTTGAGCCAGCGCGCCAACAGGCGGCTGCCCATCGGCGTGAGCGTCTGATCGATCACCGAGAGCAGCGAGAAATGTAGCCCGCCGCTGGGGCCGGCCACCAGTTCGAGGTTGCGCCGCGTGGCCGGGTCGAGCGCCATGTAGCCTTCGGTCGAATAGCTGCTCAGATGGGTCAACTGTTGCAGCGCGGCGCTGTGGGTCTCTTTCAGGTAGGCGATAATCGCGCCCGCCGCCCGTGTCGCCACCGGCGATTTCGCCACGCCGAAGCCTTCGAGGGCCGTCACCTTGAACTGCGCCATCAGCGTGGTGCGGGCGTTGTCCAGCGTCCAGGTGCGCGCCTCGGTCGGCGTGATGTGGCCGCCGACACGCCAGTTTTGCGCGGCACGCTCGGTGTGGTGCTTGCGGCGGGGGGACGACGACCTCTCCCCCAACCCCTCCCCTACGAAGGGAGGGGAGCTAGACGATGCCGACCCCTCCCCTTTCAGGGGCGAAGAGTTTACGTCTAGCTCCCCCTCTCTTCGTAGGGGAGGGGGTTGGGGGGTGAGGTCGTCGTCCGCTTCCGCCGCCCAGGCGCGGTAGTCGGCGCGGGTGCCGTCCTGGGCGGTGGCGCGGGGCACCAGCAACTCGGAGGGCTGCAAGCGGTCGAGTTCCTGCTGCACCAGGGTGGACAGTTCGGCGGCACTGCGGACTTCGGTGGCCTGGAACTCGCCGGTGGTAATGTCCACATAGGCGATGCCGGCACGGTCGCCGTCCATGACCACGGCGGCCAGATAATTGTTGCGCCGCGCATCGAGCAGGGCCGGTTCGACCAACGTGCCGGGCGTGACCACGCGCACCACTTGGCGGTCCACCAGGTCGCCGCGCGCGGCTTCGCTTGGCGCATCCTGGCCCCAGTTGGCGGTGACGGGCGACTCGCGCTTGCCCAGGCGGATGCGGCGGCGCTCGGTCTCTTCGTCGGCGCGCGGCTGTTGCATCTGCTCGGCCACGGCCACTTTGTAGCCGGCGGCGATCAGCTTGGCGATGTAGGTCTCGGCGCTATGATAGGGCACGCCGGCCATGGGCATATTTTCGCCTTTGGCAAAGTTGCGCTTGGTCAGCACCACGTCGCAGACCTGGGCGACGATGGGCGCGTCGTCGTCAAAGGTTTCGTAGAAGTCGCCCAGGCGGAAAAACACAATCGCGTCGGGGTATTGTTTTTTGATCCGCTTGTATTGGCGGTGCATCGGCGTATCGGCCACGGGGTTCCTCTTTCCGTACATCTGTTCTGGCTTGGTTCTAGGGCAATTATACCACAAACGGGGGTCAGGGGTCAGG
>JALYUO010000188.1 GCA_030853735.1 Chloroflexota bacterium | reverse complement strand
CCCTTACCACGCACGCTGGAGACAGCGAGGGGGCAGATCCGTGCGGCAAGCTAATCGCGGCCAGGAGGCCGCTCCCACAGCCCGCTCTTACAGATCGCTCCTACAGCCCGTTCTTAACAAATCGCTTCGCATATCAGCACTCAAATCTGGGTAGATCACTGGGTAAGAACGCAGCAGCCCTGATACATTAGGTTCATCCAAGTAATACGCAATACGTAGTACGCAATAGGAAGGAGGCAACCGATGGCCGACGAAGTAGGGTTCGTGAACATGGCGGGGGCGCGGGCGACGGGCGACGCGCCGACGGTGGGCGTGGGAATGCTGGGCTATGCCTTTATGGGCAAAGCGCACACCAACGCCTATAAGACCCTGCCCTACATGATCTACCCGCCGCCCGCCGTGCCGCGCTTGGTGGCGGTGGCTGGGCGCGACGAGGCGGGGGTGCAGGCGGCGGCGGCGCGTTATGGCTACGAGCGCGCCTACACCGATTGGCGGCAACTGCTGACCGACCCCGATGTGCAACTGTTCGACAACGGCGGGCCGAACAATCTGCACGCCGCGCCGTGCATCGTGGCGGCCCAGGCGGGTAAGCACATTCTGTGCGAGAAACCACTGGCCCGTAACGCCGCCGAAGCCCGCACCATGCGCGACGCGGCGGTGGCGGCGGGGGTCAAGCACATGGTGGCCTTCAACTATCGCTTTGTGCCCGCGATCCGTCAAGCGTATGAGCTGATCCAGAGCGGCAAGCTAGGCCGCATCTATCACTTCCGCGCCGTCTATCTGCAAGAGTGGATCACCGACCCGCAGATGCCGCTGATCTGGCGGTTAGACAAAGGGCTGGCCGGCAGTGGCGCGTTGGGCGATCTGGGCGCGCATATCATTGACCTGGGCCGCTTCCTGGTCGGCGAACCCAAGTCGGTCATGGCGATGACGCGCACCTTTATCCCGGAGCGGCCCCGGCTCGACGGCAGCGGCCTGGGCAAAGTCGAAGTGGACGATGCCTTTGCGGCCGTGGTGGAGTTCGAGAACGGCGCTGTCGGCACGCTGGAAGCGTCGCGCTTCTGCCCTGGTCGCAAAAACTACGAGGTGCTGGAAATCAACGCCGAACACGGCTCGATCCGCTTCAACCTGGAGCGCTTCAACGAGCTGGAAGTCTTCTGGAAAGACGGCGCGCCACGCGAAACGCAAGGCTTTACCAACGTGCTGGTCACCGAGTCGTATCACCCTTTCTGGGCTAATTGGTGGCCGCACGGTCACATCATCGGTTGGGAACACACCTTTATCCATGAAATCGCCCATCTGCTCGATGCGATTGTCAACAACAAAGATGTGGCCCCTTACGGCGCGACCTTCGAGGACGGCTATCGCAACGCGGTGATCTGCGATGCCATCCTGCAATCGGCGCAAGACGGTCGGCGCGTCGCTATCAGCTACTAGGAGGCGTTATGTCTGCACACACTATCGCTTGGCTGATGCGGGCCTGTACCTTCGGCATCGGCGCGGGCATCCTGGCGATGATCCAGCCGTTTGTCTTTGAGGGCTTCCGCTACGGCTTCTTGTTGTTGCTGCTCGCCACCATCGGCTTCACCATCGTGTCACACTTGCGGCCGCGCCCGAGCGCCGTCACCGAGGCTGCGGGGCCACCACCGACGGCCAGCGTCCTGATTGCACCCGACTCGCCGCCCGCTGCTGGAGGAGGTTCCCTATGAGTTTGCCCGATCTGCGCCCACAAGCCCAACGGCGCGGTTTTGCGGAGACCGTTGCCCATTTGCAATCGTTTGAATTGGACCTGAAGTTTTCCGCCGGGGTCTGGTTTTTCTCGCCCGCCGTTGGCCGCTTCCACGACCGCTACGGCCCAGTGCTGGACATCCCGGCACGGCTGGACATCGCCGCCAAGCTGGCCGATGCGGGCTTGCAAGGGATGGAGGCGCACTATCCCAACGAGATCAACGAGGACAACCTGGACCTGTGGCAGCAGTTCAGCCGCGATACCGGCATCAAGATCCTGACCGTGATCCCGTTGCTGTTCTATGATGCCCAGTTTGAGTGGGGGTCGCTGTCCAACCCCATCCCGGAGCGGCGGCAGGCGGCGATTGACCGCACGGTGCGCGCGCTCGAACTGAACAAGGCGCTGGATACCGACTTCGCGGTGGTTTGGCCGGGTATTGACGGCTACGAAAACGGCTTCGGCAGCGACCTGCGCGCCGCCCGCGACCGCTTCGCCGCCGGGCTGGCCGAGGCGATGGACCGCGTGCCGGGCGTGCGCGTGGCCGAGGAGCCGAAGCCCTACGAGCCGCGCGGCCATATCCTCTACGGCACCACCGCCGAGGGGTTGCTGCTGGGCCAAAAGGTCGAGGGGCTGCTGCAACACCCCACCAACCGCGCCCTGCTGGCTGAGGGTCACGCGCTGGTCGGCATGAACCCCGAAGTCGGCCATATGCTGATGGCCTACGAAGACCTGCCCTATGCCTATGGCTTGGTGCTGGAATACGGCCGCCTGGCCCACACCCACTGGAACAGTCAGCCGCTAGGCAACTATGACCAGGATCTGAACGTCGGCGTGCTGGCACCCGAATCTACCGAGGCCACGCTGTATACCATGAAGATGTACGGCTACCAGGGCTGGTTCGGGCTAGACATCAACCCGGAGCGGATGCCGGTGGATGTGGCGCTCCGCAATTCGATGGATGCCATGCGCGTCGCCAACGACCGCATCAACAGCCTGGATCACGAGTCCATCCTCTGGGCCACGGAACACCCCGATCAGGCGCGCGGTTGGCTCGAAGCCTACCTGATCCGCGCCCGCGCCGCGCACCCCGACCGGCTCAGTCCGCTCCCGGCGCTGCGGCGGACGACCTAACCCCCCCACCCCCTTCCCTACGAAGGAAGGGGGAGTAAGACGGGGGAGTTTGACCCTAATCCCCCAGCCCCCTTCCCTAAAGGGGAAGGGGGAGTGCGACAGAGATTTTGACCTAACTCCCCAGCCCCCCTTCCCTAAAGGGGAAGGGGGAATGCGACGGGGAGATGATGACGGCACCCCGACTTTCTGCAAAGGGAAGGGGAAGTGCGACGGAGCACACGCACGATGAGGACATGACACATAGGGCTAGTCGGACTACTCAGAATGACCGATCCTCTGTGTGGAAACACAACCTGACTCGTTACAGGCCATTTATCTAAAGCTCCGTGGCTCCGTGGCTCCGTGGCTCCGTGGTGTCGTCCGTTCCGTAGCACCGGATTCTGCTGCGTTCAGAATGACCGATCCCCCTGTGGTCGTAAGGTGAACAGCTACTTACGCATTACACATTACGCCCCACGCAACACCGCCAGGGCCGCGTCCAGGCGTGCCAGCGTGGCCGTGCGGCCCAGCAGCAGCATCGTGTCGTGCAGGGGCGGGCTTTCTTTGCGCCCGGTCACGGCCACACGCAGCAGCATGAACAGGTCGCCCGCTTTCTTGAAGCCGCGCTCGGCGGCCAACTGGCGGATGCCTGCTTCCCACGCCTCTTTGTCCCACGGCCAGAGCTGCGCGGCGTGCCAGGCGCGGGCGGCGGCAAGATGCGCGGCCAACGCCGCCGGGTCGAACTGCTTGCTGCTGAACAGCGCCGGGTCATAGACTGGTTCGGTGAAAAAGATCGCCGCCAGATCGTCGAACTCGCTCAGGAGGCGCAGCCGGTCGTGCAGCACCGGCAGCACGCGGCGCACCTCGTCGGGCGTGTGCGTGGTGTAGGGGGCCAGTCGCGCCGTCAACTCCTCCACCGTCAGCAGCCGAATGTACTGGCCGTTCATCCAGATCAGCTTGTTCATATCGAACACCGAGCCGGCTTTGAGCAGCCGATCCGGGCTGAATACACGCACAAACTCGTCCAGGCTGAATAGTTCCTGGCCGTCGGGATGTGACCAACCCAGCAGCGCCAAAAAGTTCAACAACGCCTCCGGCAAGAAGCCGCGCTCGCGAAAGCCTTCCAGCCGCGTCTTGTCGGGGCTTTTGCGCTTCGAGATTTTGCTGCGGTCGTCGTTGAGCAGCAGCGGGGTATGGGCGTAGGTCGGTAGCTCCCAGCCAAAGTAGCGGTAGAGCAGGACGTGTTTCGGCGTGGACGAAATCCACTCCTCGCCGCGTATCACATCGGTGATGCCCATCAGGTGGTCGTCCACCACCACCGCCAGGTGGTAAGTGGGAAAGCCGTCCGACTTCAGCAGCACTCCATCGTCAAGTAGCCGGTTCTCGAAGCTGATGTCGCCGCGCACCACGTCATGGAACACGGTCGCGCCGTCGTCGGGCATTCGCATCCGCACCACATGGCGCTCGCCTGCTGCCAGCCGCGCCTGCACCTCGATGGGCGGCAGGGTCAGGCAGTGGCGATCATAGCGCGGCGGCTGTTTGCGCGCTTCCTGCTCCTTCCGCATGGCAGCCAGCCGCTCCGGCGTGCAGAAGCAGTAGTAGGCGTGGCCGGCGGCGATCAAGTGCGCGGCGTGCGCCTGATAGATCGGCAGCCGCTCCGACTGGCGGTAGGGCGCGTGGGGGCCGCCCTGCTCCGGCCCTTCGTCGGGGATCAGGTTGACCCAGCGCAACGCGCCGAAAATGCGCTGCTCGGACTGGGGATCGAAGCGCACCTGGTCGGTGTCTTCCATCCGCAGTAGGAACTGGCCGCCGGTCTGGTGGGCCAGCGCATAGCTGAATAGCGACTGGTAGGCGGTGCCGACATGGGGATCGCCGGTCGGCGAGGGGGCGACGCGCGTGCGCGCCGGGCCGCGCGGGGGGGTCGGGTCCATCGTGGAGTCCTCCTAGTTTGACCCAGCGGGTAGCAGAGTGCGGCTGAGAGCCGCCGGGCCAGGTACACGATTCCTGCGCTGCGCCGACTGGTTGCCCTGATTATACGCCACCGTCTATGTCGGGCGCAATCGGTCGCAAGGCGGAAAACGGGGGACGGGGGAAGTAGAAAGTGGAAAGTGGAAAGCGAATAATTCGTCAACCCAACATATCACTACGGTAGCGCGGGCAAGTGTAGGAGGGCGGCTCTGCCCCGCGACCGTGGCCGGCGGGCAGGCACCCGCTGGG
>JALYUO010000155.1 GCA_030853735.1 Chloroflexota bacterium | reverse complement strand
GAAGCCTCCTTGAGGTCGGTGGTTCGCCGGCCCGCGCAATAAATTGCGGCCCTACACTCATAGCAGTGTTACGCGGGGATTGCAGAGTAGGCGAGGCTTGACTCTCTCTAGTCTGGTGCTATAATCAGGGCTATAGTATCGAAGGAGAAAACCCATGAGCCGTCGTAATGGAAGCGCACGCCCTAAAACTACCCGTTCGGTTGCTGTTGATACGCCGGTGGTGCCGGTGGTGCCGGTCGCGCCGGTGGTGCCGGTGGTGCCCCCTGCGCCGGTGCGCCGGTGGCCGGGGCGGGTGTTGCGGATCGGATTGGGCGTGTTGGCGTTGCTGATCGTGGGCGGGGTGGGCGCGGCGATCTGGGCGGTGCGCCGCCCGTTGCCGACGACGAGCGGCACGCTGCGGTTGGCGGGGCTGTCTGCGCCGGTGACAGTGGTGCGCGATGGGGCGGGGATGCCGCACCTGACGGCGGCGAACAGTCTGGATCTGTTCCGAGCGCAGGGTTATGTGGTGGCGCAGGATCGGCTGTGGCAGATGGATTTCTATCGGCGGGTGGGGGCGGGGCGGTTGTCGGAGGTGTTGGGGCCGACTCCGCTCGATACGGACCGCTTTGTGCGGACCGTGGGCTGGCGACGGGCGGCGCAAAAAGAATTGGCTGCCTTGCCCGCCGAATATCAGACGATCCTGCAAGCCTATAGCGATGGGGTGAACGCTTTCCTGGACACACATGGCGACGAATTGCCGTTGGAGTTCACGATTTTGGGCTATAAGCCGGAGCATTGGACCCCACTGGATACGGTGACGTTCGGCAAGGTGATGGCCTGGGATCTGAGCGAGAACATGAACGTGGAATTGACGATGAGCGACTTGCAGGCCAAGCTGGGCGTGGACAAGGCGGCGCAGTATCTGCCGGCGTATAGCGATGGCGGCACGACGATTGTGCCGCAGTCGGCCTTGCCGGGGCGACCGGCGGGCGGCAGTGCGGTAGCGCAGCGCCTGAGCGGGATTTTTGGCGTGGGGGCGGACAGCGCCATCGGCAGCAACAACTGGGTGATCGGCGGTAGCCACACGAGCGACGGCAAGCCGCTGCTGGCGAACGACCCGCACCTGCGGGTGCAAAACCCGTCGATCTGGTATGCGATGCAGTTGCGGGCGACGGACGGCAGCCTGGACGTGGCGGGCGTGACCTTTGCCGGCGCGCCGGGCATCGTGGTGGGGCACAACGCGACAATTGCCTGGGGGGTGACGAATCTCGGCCCCGACACGCAAGACCTGTTTGTGGAGAAGCTAGACGCGGCAGGCCACCCTGGTCAATACCAATACAAGGGGGCGTGGCAACCGCTGGATGTGATCACCGAGATGATCCCAGTGAAAGGCGATGTCAGCGACACGCTGACGATCAGCAGCACGGTGCATGGGCCGCTGCTCAATGGGGTGATCAGCCAATTGACTGCGCCAAGCGCGCTGAGTTGGACGGCCTTGCAACCGGGGCGGCTGCTGTCGTCGGTGATCAGCGTGGATCGGGCGAAGGACTGGGCGGGCTTTCATGCGGCGCTGGCCGATTGGTCGGTGCCGGGACAGAACTTTGTCTATGCCGACACGGCGGGCAATATCGGTTATCAGGCGACCGGCGACTGGCCGGTGCGGGCGAAGGGCAACGGCTTGGTGCCGGTGGATGGATCGAGCGGTGACTACGACTGGACCGGCATGGTGCCATACGCGGAGATGCCGTCGGTGCTGAACCCGGCGGCGGGCTATGTGGTGACGGCGAACAATCGGGTGGTGGGGCCGGATTATCCGCACCTGATCACCGGTTGGTGGTTCCCGCCGTTCCGCGCCGAGCGGATCACGGCGATGATCACCACGACCGCCAAACTGAGCGTGGACGATGTGAAGCGGATGCAATATGACCAGCATAGTGTGTTGGCGGCGGCGGTGGGGCAAAAGCTGGCCGCGATCACCGGCGACGGCGGCGTGACGGAGGCGGCGGCGCGCTTCAAGGGCTGGGACGGCGACCTGAGCGTGGGCAGTGCGACGGCGGCGTTGTATGAGATCACCTATCAGCAAATGCTGACGCGCACGCTGGCCGATGACCTGGGCGGGACGCTGGCGGGGGAGTATCTGGATAACCTGGACCCGGCGGCGAATATGCTGCTGCGGAACTTGCTGGACCAGCCGCAGGCGGCGCTGTGGGACGACACGGGCACGCCGGCGCATGAGACACGCGACGACATCTTGCGGGCCAGCTTGGGTGCGGCGGTCACGACTTTACAGGCGACGCAGGGCACGGATATGGCCGGCTGGTCGTGGGGGGCGATGCACAGCATTACCTTCGGCCATACGTTGGGCGCGGTGCCGCCGTTGGATCGTTTGTTCAACTTTGGCCCGTATCCCACCGGCGGCGACAATACGACGGTGAATGTGGGGTCGAGCTTCGAGAACCCGCCGGGATCTCATCAGTACAGCCAGAGCAGCCATCCTTCGATGCGTTTCATCCAGACTCCGGGCGATTGGACGCAGACGCAGTTGGTGTTTGCGCCGGGCGAGTCGGGCCAGCCGGGGTCGGCGCATTGGGGCGATCAGGTGGACGGTTGGCTGCACGGCACGTATCGGACGTTGCCGTGGTCGGACGCGGGGATTCAGCAGGCGGGTGAAGGGACTTTGACTTTGCAGCCTTAGCGTTTTTTCACCGCAAAGACGCAAAGAACGCGAAGATTTTTGTTCGTAACTTGTCAGCAGCGTTTTTTCACCACAAAGGCACAAAGGACACGAAGGGTTTTTGTGTTTGTGGTTGCGTGCGGTGCCGAAGCTGGGGCTAGGGAACGGACGGCAACACGGAGACACGGAGGGCTGACACGTTACCAGTGTGGAAACGTGCGATGCGAAAGGAGTCAATGGCTATGGCGAAAGCTGGGGAGCGTAATCATTGGAAGGGTTTTGTGCTGGGACTCGTCGGGGGTGCGGTGGGCACTTGGGCGATGGGCGCTTACTGGGGGGCCGTGACGGCGTTGGCGGGTGACGATCCGCGGCAGGCGAAAGTCGCTGGGGGGCCGCACGGGCTGGACGACATCTCGCTGGTGGGGCAACACTATAAGGCCGGTGAGTCTTCGACGGCGGCGCTGGGGCGGCTGATCGGCCAAGCGGTCTTGGGCAAGCCGCCGGGCAAGCAGGCCACGACGCTGTTGAGCAACGCGGTCCACTGGAGCTATGGGTCGCTGCTGGGCGGGCTGTACGGCGCGGTGCGCGGCGGGACGGGGCTGCTCGATGTGCCGGGGGGGCTGGCCTACGGTACAGGGGTGGGGCTGTTGGGCAGCGAGGTGGCCCTGCCGCTGCTGGGACTGGCCGCCGGTCCGACGACGCAGCCGCTCGAGAGCCATGCCTATGGCTTGGGCGCGCATTGGGTCTATGGCTTGGCGGTCGCCGCGACTACCCAGGTGCTTGACGCGCTTTTGTAAAATCGTTGACGAACGCCCCCGCGTCCCAACTGGGACGTGGTTATTGGCGTGGGCTATAGGGAACTGTGAGGTTAGGAATGCGCTGGCGTGTACGCGGGAACGCGGTCTTGGTGAGTGGCTTGTTGCTGTTGGCGGCGTGCGATAGCGGCGGGCCTACGCCGCCGCCGAAGGCAGTGCCTTCGCCGACCCTCGGCGCAACGGCGGCACCGGCGACGGCCCCACCGATAGCTCTGGCAACAGCGACGGCGGGTGGGGCACTGCCGGCGGGCGACGCGAACGCGCAAGCGGGGCCGGGCGATGGGGCGATCCAGCAGGGCGGGCTGTATCACATGAGCCGCGACCCGGTGTATCGGTCGCCGGTGGGCGCGGTGGCGGCGGGGACGGTGGTGACGCTGCGGCTGCGGGCGGCGGTGGGCGACCTGACGGGGGCGACAGTGCGGGTGTGGGACAGCCGACGGGCGGTGGCGCAACAGGTGCCGTTGCGCTTGGAGCGCCGCGCTACCGACGGCGATTATTGGTCGGGCGCGCTGCAAATGCCGGCTACACCGGATACGCTGTACTACCGCTTCCTGGCGCAAGACGGCGCGGCGAGCGCGGCTTATGAGGACGACCGGGCGCGGGACGGCGGACAAGGGGAGGCGCTGTCTGGACCCAATGATAACGACTACCTGATCACGGCTTATGACCCCAAGTGGACGATCCCGGCCTGGATGGCTGATGCGGTGATCTACCAGATTTTCCCGGATCGTTTCAACAACGGCGACGCGGCGAATGATCGCCCGGTGGGGCAGCCGGTGTACGACGGCAGCAGCAGTCGCAGCGCCTGGGATGCCGCGCCGCAGGGCAACAGCGAGTTTTACGGCGGCGATTTGCAGGGCGTGATCAATAAGCTGGATTATCTGCAAAGCCTGGGGGTGACGGTTCTCTACTTCAACCCGATTTTTGATGCGGCCTCCAATCACGGCTATGACACGCGCGACTACAACCAGCTGGCGGCGTGGTTCGGCGACACGGCGACCTGGGATCGGCTGATCAGCGAGACCAAGCGGCGCAATATGCACATTATCCTCGATGGGGTGTTCAATCATACGGGTAGCGATAGCCTCTATTTCGACCGTTATGGGCATTATCCGACCGACGGCGCGTTCGAGTCGCAGAGTTCGCCCTACTTCGGCTGGTATCACTTTTTCAAGTGGCCGAAGTGGTACAACGAGTTCGAGACCTACGACACGCTGCCCGCGTTCCAAGAGACGGATGCGGTGCGCGATTTCCTGTTCCGCACGCCCGATTCGGTGGCCCAACATTGGCTGGCGGCGGGCGCGGCGGGCTGGCGATTGGACGCGGCCAAGTATAAGAGCGACGGCTTCTGGCGCGATTTCCGCACGGCGGTGCGCGCAGCCTATCCCGATGCGCTGATCATCGGCGAGAACTGGGAGAACGCGGCGGGCTGGCTAACGGGCGATGAATGGGATGGGGTGACGAACTACCGCTTCCGTGCCGCCGCGCTGGGCTTCATGTCGCCCACCGGCCTGACTTCGGCCACCGAACTGGACAATCTGTTGGCCTCGGAGCGCGAGGATTATCCGCCGCAAGCGGTGCAGGCTTCGATGAACATTATTGATTCGCATGATGTGGCGCGGGCGCTGACCAGCGTGGGGGGCGATAAGAACCGGCTGCGGCTGCTGGCGCTGTTGCAGTTCACCAGCGCGGGCGCGCCGACGATCTATTATGGCGACGAGGCGGGTCTGGCGGGCGGCGCTGACCCCGACAACCGACGGACGTATCCGTGGGGCCATGAGGATCAGGATCTGATCCACTTCTACCAGACGCTGGCCCAGACGCGGCACGGGCTGCCGGCGTTGCGGACGGGCCGCACGTTGCGGCTGCTGGCGCATGACGCGGATCGGCTGTATGCGTTTGCGCGGCAGGATGGGGCGGCGACGGCGGTGGTGGCTTTCAACCTGGGCGGGGCGGCGCAGCGGCTGGATTTGGACGTGCGCGGCGTGCTGGCCGACGGCGCGGTGCTGCGGGATGTGCTGACGAACGGCACGCCGTATACGGTGCAGGGCGGGCATTTGGCGGTGCCGGTGGGGAGCCGGTGGGGGGCGTTGTTGGTGCCGTAGGGGACGACCTAACCCCCCGACCCCCTTCCCTACGAAGGAAGGGGGAGTGCGTGCCGTAGGGGTATTTTTGGGTTCAACACGGAGACACGGAGATTTTGTGGTGGGAGGATCGCGCGTTTCACCGCAAAGACGCAAAGAGCGCAAAGGGTTTTGGGCGGGAGTTGCAGCGATGGTTGTCCGCCCGCCCGCTCCTGCTGTTGCTGCGTTGTTTGATCCGTCCAGATGTTTATTCTTGCCACGCCGCTTGGATCGCCGCCAGCAACGCCGCATCTTGATCGGGCAAGACGGTGCGCGGGTCGCAGAGTACGCGGTCGTGTTCGACGCGGGCGACGACGGCGGGGGTGCCCTGGCGCAGGCGGCGGGCGAGGGCGGCGGAATGCGGAATGCGGAATGCGGAATGCGGAATGGTGACGGGGGACGACCTCTCCCCCGACCCCTCCCCTACGAAGGGAGGGGAGGATGGGGCAGGCGGCACCGACCTCTCCCCCGACCCCTCCCCTGAAGGGGGAGGGGAGATCCTGTCTGGCTCCCCCTCTCCGTTTAGGGGAGGGGGTTGGGGGGAGGGGTCGGCCTCGGCCCGGCCTAGGGCGAGCAGCCAGGTGGGGAGGGTGTCGCCGGGGAGGGTGCCGCCGCCGACGGCGCTGTGGCCGGGGATGACGCCGGCGGGCAGGCCGGCGGCGCGCAGGGTGGCGGCCCAGGCGTGGGCGCGGCGGTGCAGGGCGGCGGGGTCGGCGCTGATCATGGCCCAGACGGGCACTTCGCGCGCGGCCTCACCGCGTAGATAGTGGAGCAGGGTGGCTTCGAGGGCGGCATAGGTCAGTTTGTCTACGCGCAAAGCGCGGGCCAGCGGGTGGCGGCGCAGCGCGGCGATGGGGCCGGCGCGCCCGACGATGATGCCGGCTTGCGGTCCGCCCAACAGTTTATCGCCGCTAAACAGCACCAGATCGGCTCCGGCGGCCACACTGTCTTGCACGAGCGGTTCGGGCGAGAGGCCGTAGCGGGCGGTGGGCAGTAGCGCGCCGCTGCCGGTGTCGTCGGCCAGCCAGACGTTGTGGGCGTGGGCCAGGGCGGCGAGGTCGGCCAGGGCGGGGCTGTGGGTGAAGCCGACGATGCGGAAGTTGCTGGTGTGGACGTGCAGCAGGCCGGCGGTGCGTTCGGTGAGCGCCGCCTCGTAGTCGCGGGTGTAGGTGCGGTTGGTGGTGCCGACTTCGACCAGGGTGGCCCCGCTTTGGCGCAAGATGTCGGGGATGCGGAAGCCACCGCCGATCTCGACCGCCTCGCCGCGCGACAGGATCACTTCGCGCCCGCTGGCGCAGGCCAGCAGCACGAAATAGAGCGCGGCGGCGGCGTTGTTGACCACCAGCGCGTCTTCGGCTCCGGTGAGGCGGGTGAGCAGGGGGGCGGCGTGGCGGTAGCGGCTGCCGCGTGCGCCCGCCTCCAGGTCATATTCCAGGTTGCTGTAGCCCGCCGCGCCGGTGAGCGCGGCCTGGGCGGCGGCGCTGAGGGGGGCGCGGCCCAGGTTGGTTTGCAGGATCACGCCGCTCGCGTTGATCACGGGGCGCAGGCCGGGCTGGGTTGCAC
>JALYUO010000138.1 GCA_030853735.1 Chloroflexota bacterium | reverse complement strand
TGGCTGCACTGGCTGCCACGCACGCCGAGGAGCCGATGTTGGCGCGCACGCACGGCCAAGCGGCCAGCCCAACCACGGTGGGCAAAGAGCTGGCCGTGTTTGTGGCGCGCTGGCGGCGGCAGTTGCGGATCATCGGTGGGCTGGACTATCTGGGCAAGTTCAACGGCGCGGTGGGCAACTTCAACGCCCATGCTATCGCCTATCCCCGTGCGCCCTGGCCCGCCATCGCCCGGCGCTTCGTCGAAAGCCTGGGGCTGACGTATAACCCGTTGACCACGCAGATCGAGGCGCACGACTGGATCGCTGAAGCCTGCCACGCGCTGGCCCGCTTCAACACGATCCTGGTGGATTTCGACCGCGATTGCTGGCTCTATATTGCACTGGGCTACTTTCGCCAGCGGGTGGCCGCCGGGCAGGTCGGCTCGTCCACCATGCCGCACAAAGTCAACCCGATCCAGTTTGAGAACGCAGAGGCCAACGCCGAACTGAGCAACGCGGTGCTGTTGCACTTGGCCGGGCGGCTGCCGCTGTCGCGCCTGCAACGCGATCTCACCGATTCGTCGGCGCTGCGAAACCTGGGGGTGGGGCTGGGCCATAGCGTGCTGGCGTTGCGCGCGACGGAGCGGGGGCTGGCCGATCTGTCGGTTGATCCGGTCGCGCTGGCCCGTGACCTGGACGCGGCGTGGGAAGTGCTGGGCGAGGCGGTGCAAACGGTGATGCGGAAAGCGGGCCATGCCCATCCCTATGAGCAGTTGAAAGCCCTGACGCAAGGGGCCACCGTGACCGAGGCCACCCTGCACGCTTTTATCCGCCGCCTGGACCTGCCCGCCGCCGACCGCGCCCGCCTGTTGGCGCTCACTCCGGCGGGCTACACGGGCTGGGCGGCGCAACTTGTAGCTGCACTCACCGCAGAGGAGGATGGCGCACATGACTAACGATTCGCAATCCGCACCGGACGACAGCGACGCGCCGGGGTCGCCGCCGGCTGCCGCGCCCCTGCCGGCGGCGCTGCGTGCGTCGGTGCGCGATCTGATGGCGCGCCTGCTCCAGGCTTCGGATACCGTCACCGTGACTAACCTGGTGCGTGACCTGGAAAGCGACGCGACGGATACCGATGATCGCCGCGCCGATGCGGCCTATGTGCTGGGGCAGATGGGCGACCGGCGCGCGCTCGATCCGCTGATCGTGGCGTTGCGCGATGACGACACGGTGGTGCGGACCGAAGCCGCCGCCGCGCTGGGGGGGTTGGCCGACCGTCGTGCCGTGGAGCCGCTGATCCGCGCCCTCTATGACGCGCAGTGGGAGGTCCGCAGCAACGCCGCGCTGTCGCTGGGCGCGCTGGCCGACCCCGTCGCCATTCCCCACCTGATCCGGCTGCTGGATGACCCCAGTGCGGAGGTGCGCTTTTGGACGGCGCGCACGCTCGGCGATCTGCTGGCGGCTGCTGCGCTGCCGGCGCTGTGCCGTTTGGCCGCCGCCGATGCCGGTGTTACGCCGGAAGGCTCGGTGCATGAGGCGGCGGTGCAGGCGATCCAGCAGATTGCGGGTGAGCTGCCGGCGGCGGCGGGCGAGGGGGCACCGGGGGACGGGGGACGGGGCGACTAAAGTCGCGGCTACCGCTACGAAGCCCGCCTGCGCGGGCTGACGCAAGGGGTCGGCGGGGCGGTGTCCCCGACCGTGCTGCCCACCCGCGCCGGGCGACTGGAACTCGCGGCTACGGCTACGAAGCCCGCCTGCGCGGGCTGACGCAACGGGTAGGAGGGGGCGGTGTCTCCCGACCGTGCTGCCCACCCGCGCCGGCAGGTGGTGAGGGCGACCCGGCCCGCTACGCTGTCGGGGGACACCGCCCCTCCCCGCTGCCCTTTCGGGGGACACAGCCCCCTCCTACGGGTCATGGGCAGGGGACACCGCCCCGCCCATCTCTGCCCTTTCGGGGGACACAGCCCCTTCCTACCCCTGTCCGTCTGACCCCCGACCCCCGATCCCCGATCCCTCCGTTACGGCGTGCAGCCCTGTTGCTGGGCGGCCCAGACTCCGAGGAGGCCGAGTTGGAATTCGTTGGCGGTGCCGCCGAACTCTGGGTGGTATTCGAGGCGGGCGCGCTCAAAGTATTGTACGGTGTAGGTGCGCCCGTCGGTGGGGCTGCGCTCGGCGAACTCGTCGGAGAGGGGGTAGCCGAACTGGGCGAGGCCGCCCTTTGTTAGCCAGAGGTCGAGGAAGCCGCCGCCTAGCCGGTGGCCGGTTTGCGCGAAGTAGCGCAGGGTGGCGCTGTTGGGCACCGGGTCGCTGAGGGGGAACTGGCGGCGCGCGGTGTACTGGCTACCCAGCAGGCCGAGTTGCACGATATAGGGCGTGCCGCGCAGTTCGGGGTGGAACTCGAAGCGGTTGCGCTCGAAATATTGCACCGTGTAGACCTTGCCGTCGCTGGGGCTGGCTTCGGCAAACTCTTCGCTCAGGGGGTAGCCGTAGATCGCCAGCCCGCCGTGGGCGCGCCAGTATTCGAGGAAGCCACCGCTCAGGCTGTGGCCGGTCTGGGGGAAGTAGACGCGGCTGGGCGTGTTGATGAAGCCGGCGATGGGCGTGCAGGGGCTGCGTAGCCCGCCGATGCTGTTCCAGAGCGACGGATCTTCCTGGCCTAGCCGCCAGAGGGCAAAGCCGGGGAAGTTGCGACCCTGAATAAAGCTGACTTTGGCATCAAAACTCTGCCGGTTTTCGTACCAAACCTCGTGCTGCTGATTGTCGCGCACATAGCTCAGATGGGGCGCTTGGTTGACATAATCATAATCCAGTGTGGCCCCGGTGGGGAACTGCTGGGCCAGCGCCTGGGTTTCGGCCCAGGTGCGCGGCTCGGCATCGCGGCGCGGCACGAACGACGTGTTCCAGTCGTAGCCGTAGAGGCCGATGCCCCAGATGATTCGGTCGCTGCCCAACGTACTCCCGGCATAGTTCGCCACATCGTTCAGCCAGGGCAACGGCGCGATGGGACCGGCCGCGCCGCCGGGGTAGTGCTGGTCATAGGCCATGACGATAAAATAGTCGGCCCAGGGTTTGAGCGCGTCGTAGTTGAACGCGCCGGCCCAGCCGGTGGTGGCGGGGCGTGTCTTGGCCGGCAGGGCCATCGCCACGGTCTTGCCGATGGTCTTGAAGTCGCGGTAGAGGCCGGTCATGAAGGCCGTCAGCAGCACTTCGTCGCCGGGGCTAATCGCCTCGAAGTCTATGGTGATGCCGTCGTAGCCGTTTTGCTGCACTAGCGTGTGCAGTTGGGCGACCATGCTGTTGCGGATGGCCGGGTCGAGCAGCGCGTTGTGGAAGTTGGCATTGCCGTTGCTGTTGCGGATCATGGGCAGGTTTTTGATGCCTTTGGCGCGCAACAGGTCGTTGACCACGGGCTGGGCGCTGCCGGTTACGGCCCCCTGGCCGTTCACGCTGTAGAACCACGGCGAGACATAGTTCAACTGATCGGCGTGGGCCTGCAAAGAGACCAGCGCGTTGGGGTTGTAGGTCACGTAGAAGCCCCAGCGGATCGCCAGGGCCGCACGCGCGGGTGCCGGCTCCTGCCGAAGCGCCGCGAGCAGGGTCGCCAGCAGCAGTAGCGCCGCCACCCCGCCGGCCATGCGCTGTTTGCGCCAAACACGGTATCTCATCTTTCGCTCACCCTTTCTCTTGCCGGTCTACCCATCAGGTACACTGCCGCGCCGTCCCGCCGATCACCTGTCTGTCATCGGAATGCCGTATTATAGCGCGGCTGTTTCTATTCTGGCAATAGCCCTGGCGGACGTAACTGTTCAGTCTGGATCTGCGGAGGATCCTATTACGGGCTACAGGGTAGTCGCGCCCGGCGGTGCGCCGTACTGGTTGCCAAGCGGGGCGACCGTGCTATTAGTTCCGGCCCGTTGCGCCTCGGTGCTAGGCCACCGTCTACGGTCCGTCAGCCGAGTAGCTGCTCCCCAACGAGTACGGCGCACCGCCGTGCGCGACTACACCCTACCACTTACCTACGTGCTGCCGATAGAAACTGAACAGTTACTAGCGGACCTAACCCCTAGCCCCCTTCCCTACGCAGGAAGGGGGAGCGCGATGGGATTTCCGCGTGCATGGTCGGGGGACAGCGCCCCTCTTACGCGCAGCGAGGTCGGTGCCCTGCAACTTTGCGGGGTCCAAGCGCGTTATAAGCATAACGTGCCACGGGCCTGCTGGGTTGCGCGGGCGGGACCGGCGCGACTCCGTAACGGGGTAGGGCGCGCCGTAATCGTATGTGGAGTGAACCGGCACTCGCAACGCGCCGTATAATCTAGTGAGATACTTCTAAGTAATGGACCTGAGTGATGCCGGCCCCCGCAGCGCAGGAGGGGGCCGGCCCGGTTGACGGCACCGGCACAGGGCGGCAGTATCGTTGGGGCTTCTGCTGAAGGGACGATTCCGCGCGGGAAACGAGCTATCGTGTATGTCTATATCTGAATCACAGCCGGCCTGGACCGCCCTGGCCGGGCTGCGTCGTATCCAAGTGCTGGCGCTGAACTATGCCCGCAAACCGCACCGCCGCTGGACGGGCTGGGTCTTGGCCGATAGCCCTGCTTGTGTCGCCGTCTATCGCCCACCGCAGGCAGCGGTGCTGCTGCGCGACACCCACACCTGGCTGACCCAAGCACCGGCGGTCTGCCTGTTCTGGCCGGACCGCTACTACAACCTGTCCTATCTGCTGGATGCCGAGTCGCAGGTGCAGGGCTACTATGTGGATGTCACGACGGCCCCGGTGCGCCGGGCGGGCTATCTCGAATACGTGGGCCTCGATCTGGGCGTGCTGGTCGGCCCGGATCTGGCCTACACGGTAGACAGCGAAGACACGGCGATGGCCTATCCGCCGGCGCTGCAAGCGCAGGCGCACAGCGCCTTGCAGAGCGTGATTAGCCTGATCGAAGCTCATGATCCGCTGTTCAGCCCGCCGCAGGCGTGGCTGGCCGTGCTAGACGATGCGGACCGCGACAGCCTCGACACGATTGCCGCCATGTTGCGCGGGCCACTCTCCTGCGCTATAATGACACTTCTCACGACCGGTTTGCTTTAGCGTTAGGATACTATGAGCGATCACCCTGAATTACCGGCGGATTTGACGGCGGATGCCTATCCGGGGCTGGAGTTTGGCGACCAGGAGCAGCAGCGGCTGATCAAGCTGGTGGCCCTGCGCGCCGCCGGGATCGATCCCTACCCGCCACGCTTCGCCCGCACCCACAGCCCGGCGGAGGCGTTGACCGCCTTTGCCGCCTGGGAGGCCGCGCACCCCGCGCCGAGCGACGGCAGCCCGCCGACCGAGCGGCTGCGCCTCAGCACGGCGGGGCGCGTGGTGAGCCGGCGCATGATGGGCAAAGCCTCGTTCGTCCACATCAGCAGCGGTGAGGCGCGGCTGCAATTGTTTTTCCGCAGCGACGACCTGACCGCGCCGCCCTACGACTACGCAGCTTTCAAGCGGCTGCTGGACCTGGGCGATCACCTGGGCGTGGAAGGCTACTTGTTTCGCACCAAGACCGGCGAGCCGAGCCTGCACGTTGAGTCGTTCCTCCTGCTGGGCAAGAGCCTCACGCCACTGCCGGAAAAGTGGCACGGCTTGCAAGACCAAGAGTTGCGCTATCGCCAGCGTTACCTAGACCTGATCGCCAATGAGGAGGTGCGCCGCGTGTTTCAGGCGCGCACCGCTCTCGTGCGCGCCATGCGCCGCTATCTGGACGAGCGGGGCTATCTGGAAGTCGAAACGCCGGTGCTGCAATCGCTCTACGGTGGTGCGACGGCGCGGCCTTTTGTCACCCACCACAACACGCTGGACCAGGATTTGTATCTGCGGATCGCCGATGAACTCTACCTGAAGCGGCTGATTGTGGGCGGCTTTGAGCGCGTCTATGAGATCGCGCACGATTTCCGCAACGAAGGCATTGACGTGCGCCACAATCCTGAGTTCACCATGATGGAGTGCTACGAAGCCTATGGGGACTATCACAGCATGATGGCCCTGGTGGAGGGCATGATCCCGGCGATGGCGCAGGAGGTGCGCGGCACGCTCCAGATCGAATATCGCGGCCAGCCGATTGACTTGACCCCGCCCTGGCGGCGGGTGACGATGCGCGATGCGTTGCGCGACGCAAGCGGGCTGGATTTTGCCGATTACTATGACGACCGCGACGGCTTTGCTGCGCGGGTGGCGGCGTTGGGGGTGGAGTTGCAGCCCAACATGAACTGGTCGCAGATCCTCAACGAGGCGGTCGGCACGTTGGTGGAGCCGCAGTTGATCCAGCCGACGTTCCTGACCGATTACCCGGCGGCGCTCTCGCCCCTGGCGAAGCGCAGCGCGACCGATCCGCAACTGGTGGAACGCTTCGAGGCGTTTATCGGCGGCTTCGAGATGGGCAATGCGTTTAGCGAACTGAACGATCCGCTGGACCAGTATCGCCGTTTCGCCGAGGGGGTGGCGGCGCGCCGCGCCGGTGACGACGAAGCGCACCAGATGGACTTTGACTTCCTGAACGCGCTGATGGTGGGGATGCCGCCGACGGGCGGCCTAGGTATGGGCGTGGACCGCTTGGCGATGGTGCTGCTGGACCAAGCCTCGATCCGCGATGTGATCCTGTTCCCCCATATGCGCCCGGCCAAAACCGCGCCGCCGGCTGAGGGCACTGCAGGGCCGTAGTTCCGGCTCACCACGGAGACACGGAGGACGCGGTTTGGTTTCGGTGGGGGCAGCACGCAGCATTGGGGTCTGTAAATAGATCACGTTGCATGATCGCAATGAACCGTGCGTAGGGACACGGGGCACCGGGTTCTGTCTGCGCGCGCCCGGACACGGTGCCCCGTGTCCCTACGCCAAAGACGATGCCCCGCCTAAAAGGTTATACACTTAGGGAACCCGGCAGAATTAAATATCCGTTGGTTGGGCCGGCGGAGATGAAGTATCCACAAACCGCTTACCCAAACGGTTGGTGCGGCTGATTGCGCTGCCGGCGCCCGCGTTGTGGCGTATCTGCCGATCCCGCGCCGTTCGTATGAGAGGCGAAAAACGCTATGAACTTCTTGCGGTTGCACTGGTTTGATCTCGGTCTCGTGCTCGCCCTACTAGCCGGTATCTACGTCCTCGTTGCGCGGCCCGCTGGGCTGGCTTGGATTCTATGGCTCTCGCTGATCACGCTCTTTCTGCACCAGTTCGAGGAGTATCGCTACCCCGGCTATTTTCCGGGCATGATCAACACGGCGTTGTACGCCAGTTCCGCTCCTGACCGCTATCCGCTGAACACCAACACGTCGCTGGTGATCAACGTCCTGGTGGGGTGGCTGCTCTATTTTCTTGCTGCGCTCGTCAATGGCAGCGCCCTCTGGCTGGGCATTGCGACGCTGCTGGTGTCGGCGGGCAACATCATCGCCCATACGCTCCTGTTTAACATCCGGGGCCGGACCCGGTACAATCCCGGTATGCTGACCGCCCTGGTGTTGTTCCTGCCGCTGGTGATCTATTTCTGCTATTGGGTTGTGCAGAACAACGCGGCCACGGCGCTCGACTGGGGGCTAGGCGTGGCGCTGGGCGTGGCGCTCAATTACCTAGGTGTCCTTCGGCTGATCGACTGGCTGAAAGACAAAAACACACCCTACGTCTTTCCCCGGCGGTGCCTGATCCCTGGCACCAGGACCACGCCCGGCCAGCCGCGATCCAACTGACCAGCAGCGCTGACTAAGTGGGTAGTGCTGGCCGCTCCCACCGCGCTCGGCGGGCCGCTTACCCAGCTGCGGGCGACAGTTGCCCGGTGCGCCGGCTCCACTCGCTGTCCCACATAAAGCGCGAAGGCGCTTCTGCGCGCTGTAGCCCCCAGTCGGCAAGAGCCGTCAGGCAGTCGCGGAACGCTTCCGCTTTATGTGGCACAGCGGTGAGCCAATTCGCCCGGCGGTTGATTCTTCGCTGGGATCAGAATGACAGCGCTTTTCTGCGGGCCACCGGCTGAATAGTTATGCGTTAGATAGCACAACAGAACGGCAAGGAATGGCTCCCTGCCGCTTTTATGGGCCTATTTTTTCCTGCGCGGCGGGGTGGTAGATCAGGGCTATCACGCCGCTAGCAAAGGTCTGGCTCGCGGCTAGTTTTAGCTGGGCCGTGCGGTTGTCCTTGAACAGGCGTTTGCCGCTGCCCACAACTACCGGGTAAAGCAGTAGCCGGTACTCGTCCACCAGCCCGGCTGCCATCAACGAATCGACCAGTACCCCGCTGCCGTACACCAAAATGTTGCCACCGTCCTGCTGTTTTAGCCGGGCGACCTCGTCCATGATATTTTCTCGAATAATGGTCGTATTGTTCCAATCCGCCGTATCCAGGGTCGTGGTTACCACATATTTTGGGATGCTGTTCATCCTAGCGGCACCCTTATCCGTGCTGTTAGGCCATGCCTGGGCAAAGCCCTCGTAGGTAATGCGGCCCAGCAGCAGCAATTCGCTCTCGCGTGACTCGCTGGCCTTGAACTCGGCACTCTCATCGTTCCTGAACGCGAACGTCCAGTGCGGTTCTTCCATAACCCCATCCAGGGATATAAACTCGGTGACTACCAGTTTTCGCATCTTGTTTTCTCCCCTCCTACACACGGCCGGCGGCCTATTGCGTGCCGCCCGTTGGGCTTATGAAGCTTGGCGCAAGCCGGCATTCGCTTTGCGGGCAGCGCGGCGGGGAGCGGCGGCTTCGACGGTGGCGGCGACCTCGCGCTCCACGCTGCTAGGGGCGGGTGGGTCGTCGCCGAACATCGAGGTCTGGCGCAAGCCGTCGCGGGGCAGGGCAGCGACCGCAGCCGGGCGGGGACGGCGGGCGGCGGGCGGCGCGGGCGGTG
>JALYUO010000146.1 GCA_030853735.1 Chloroflexota bacterium | reverse complement strand
CCACAATAAACCGTGGTCATGCCTAATTTAGCGCACAAATTCGTGCCTACAAAGTGCCGGACCACGGTTTATTGTGGTGCTACCGTTGGCCCTACCAACGGAGCAGTTAGCACCCCCAGGTGCGAACTCCGAGGGCGGCGCGTCGGTCGCACTTGGGGGTGCTGACTCCTCTCTTTCATCATTTCTAGATCATTATCTGAATTACTGTAGTATAATAGGAGAAATTGGCCTCGGCGGCGGGTGCCGTCTACGTCTACGATTTAGAGGAGCCACTCTTGTCTCAACCGCTACTCGATGCGCCGGTTGCGGTGCCCCTGGTTGTGACCGCGCCGGCGCGCCGGCCCTCACGCTTGCATCGCCTAGTGCAGGGTCTGGCGGTGTTGCTGATTACTATTGCCATGACGCTGATCTTATTGGAGATCGCGTTGCGGCTGTTCGCGCCGCAGTTGCAGGTGGCCGTGAACCCGGCACTGTTTATGAGCGACGCGGAGACCAAAGTGCGTAACGCGCCGGGGGTCACGATCCAGCACGATACCCCGGAGTTTCATGTCACCTACCAGATCAATGCCCAGGGTTTGCGCGCGGATGGGCCGACCGGTGCGCCCGCTCCCAACCGGCTGCGCCTGCTGGCGGTGGGCGACTCGTTCACGTTCGGCTGGGGCGTAGAGGGCAACCAGGCGTTCCCGCAACGGTTAGACGGTGTGCGTGCTGCCGACGGGCGCACGGTAGAGAGTCTGAACGCCGGGGTGGCGACCTACGGCACCGACCATGAGGCAGCCTGGTTGCATAAATACGGCTGGGGCTTCCAGCCCAACGTGGTGCTGCTCGGCTTTTACACCGGCAACGATGTACAGGATGTGATGCGCTATATCGGGCAGGCGCGACCAGCCACTGCTGCAACCCGTCAGGCGGCGGCGGCGGTGGCGGCGGCGCGGGCGCGCTTGCACGACGAAAATCAGAGCGATGCGGAAAGCTGGCTGGAAGCAAACTCCAACGCCTATGTGTTTTTGCAACAGCAGGCCAACCGGTTCCTGCCGGGCCCGCGCCGCGCACCCGATATGCTTGATACGACCTATCCTTACCTCAACCCGCCGCCCGCCGAACTGACCACGGCGTGGGAGCGCACCACGGCGCTACTCGACCAGATGCAGAACCAGGCGCAGCGCTACCATGTGCGCCTCGTTGTGGTGGCGATCCCGGCGGCGGAGCAGATAGAGGACGGGCGCTGGACCGGGCTGCGCGCCACGTTCGGCCTAGCCCCCGACGCGGTGAACCGCGATGCGCCACAACAGCAGTTGGCTGCCTGGAGCGTGCGTAGCGGTGTGCCGGTGATCGATCTGCTGCCCGGTTTCCGCGCGGCCGGCGGGTCACGGCTGTATTACCGGGCCGACCCGCACTGGACTCCTGCCGGCCACGCGCTGGCCGCTGACCTGATCCGGGCCGAACTGGCGCGCCTGGGAGTGTTGGCCGCCGCACCGTGAGCGCGCGGCGATCCGACGGCGCGGAAACGTTCCGCACTGGCGGTGGGTGCATCGGGAATGAAGCAGATCAACGGGACTTTCAGCGACCGGGCAGACCTCCAAGGGTGTGCAAGCGCACTGCTGTCTTCAGGGTTTGGTAAGCCGATCAAGGCACATTAGAAGGATAGGAACAGAAACGTAGCAATAGAGCGAAAGTCACCCTGTACGGTGTATTCCTCCCTAGCTAACGTGCCTGGGCCACCGGCTCGCAGCCCGGTCTTTGGCGCTGACGGGGTGACTTTTGCTCTTAGGACTTTCGCTTCTGATGCTCAATTACAGCCTCGCTCGTGCCTAGCGTAGGCACGTCAAGCGAAAGTCCTAGCTCTATTGCGCCAGAGCCATACCCCCACGCGGCCTTTATGCTGAGTCGTTACCATGGAATATGGTATACTGAGATTGACACGGCGGCGGTCGCCCCGACCCGCCCGACTGTGATCTGCTATTGGCCGCTATCAAGGACCGGTACTCATGCGTTAGTTCTCTCCATAAGCAACGGTACAGCTTATTTCTGTATAACGCCGTATCCTGCTGCGCGATAGCGCAGACGGGATCTGGCTTCTTGCCAAAGAGAGAGAATCTATGTTGCGTGTCCTTGATGTCGCCAAGAGCTATGGCGATGCACCCATCCTCGATCATATCCACTTTACCCTAGCTCCCGGCGAACGCGCCGGGCTGATCGGCCCCAACGGGGCGGGCAAGTCTACCCTGCTGCGGATCATCGCGGGCCTGGAAGCGCCCGACCGGGGCACGGTTTGGCGCGACCCGGCGGCGCGGCTGGGCTATCTGGCCCAGGCGCTGGTTTATGCGCCCGATGATACGGTGGGCGGAGTCGTCGGGCAGGCGCTCGGCCCGGCGCTGGCCCTGCCCGCCACGGTGGAACGCTTGGCCGCTGAGTTGGCCGTCGCCACCGGCCCGGCCTACGACGCGGCGCTGGCGGCCTACGCCGCCGCGTTGGACGAAGCTGAGCGCCTGGATGCCTACGGCGCGCCGGCCCGACTAGCGGCGGTGCTGGCCGGGCTGGGCTTGGCCGAGATCAGCGACGAAACCCCGGTCGCCACCCTCAGCGGTGGGCAAAAGACACGCCTGGGTCTAGCCCGCCTGCTGCTGGACCAGCCTGACGTGCTGTTGCTTGATGAACCGACCAATCACCTGGACCTGAGCGCGTTGCGCTGGCTGCAAACCTTCGTGGCCGACTACCCCGGCGCGGTGCTGCTGGTGTCGCACGACCGCGCGTTCCTGGATGCGCTGGTCACGAAAATCCTGGCGCTGGACCCGACCACGCACACGCTGGCCGAATACAGCGGCAGCTACAGCGACTACGCCGCCGAGCAGGAACGCCACGCCGCCCGCCTCGCCGACGATTACCGCCGCCAGCAGGAACAGATCGAGGCTATTGAAGGCGATATACGCGGGCTGAAAGGGCGGGCGCGGGCGCGTGAAATGACCACCATAGACTTTGCCCTGCGCGCCAAAGCCAAAAAAGGCGCACGCACAGCCAAAGTGCGCGAACGCAAGCTAGAACGGCTGCTCGCTAGTGAGGAGCGCATCGCAAAGCCGCAGCAACACTGGGAGATGAAGCTGGAGTTTGGCGCTGCGCCGCGCAGTGGCAGCCGCGTGTTGACCCTGGAAGGCGTGTCCCAGGTGTTCGACGGGCGGACCCTGTTTGCTGGAGTGGCTGCAGAGTTGGCGCAGGGCGAACGGGTGGCCTTGCTGGGGCCGAACGGCAGCGGCAAAACGACGCTGCTGCGGATCATTAGCGGGCAACTGGCTCCCACGGACGGCGCGGTGCGCTTGGGCGCGAACGTGCGGCCCGGCTATTTCGCGCAAGAACAGGAAGGACTACCGCCGGATCAGACAGTGCTGGAGTCGGTGTTGGCGGTCGCGGCGTTGGACGAAACGGCGGCGCGCGGCTTCTTGCACCAGTTCCTGTTCGGCGGCGACGCGGTGTTCACGCGGGTGGCCGACCTCAGCTACGGCGAACGCGCCCGCTTGGTGCTGGCTCGCCTCGTCCTCAGCGGGGTCAACTTCCTGCTGCTCGATGAGCCGCTGAACCACCTCGACATCGCCTCGCGCGGCCACTTTGAGCAAGCCCTCGCCGCCTTTTCCGGTACGGTGCTGGCCGTCGTCCACGACCGCTACTTTGTCACCGCCTTCGCCGACCGCATCTGGGCGATCCACGACGGCCGGCTAGTGACCTACTACGATCTGGAATCGTATGAGGCGGCGATGTAGAAGCTGGAGGTCAGGATCTGGCCCCTGCCGCTTGAAGACGGGCAAAAATGGCAACTAGATTGCCGTCGGCAATGTCGGAGACATCAACGCCGTAAATAGCTTGGATCTTGGCGTAAATATCTGCCGCGTCACTGAAGGGAAAGTCGTTCAATGAGGAACCATCTGTGATCAATATTTGGTTCTCCGGCGCTTTTGGTGATGCCGGTGGATCGCAGGCAGTGGCCTGTTGAGGGGGCCACCCATTTCAGGCAGGCCATTTCTCTGTATCACCAAAAGCGCCGGAGAACCCAATATTTGCGTGTAATCCATGCCCAGGATTTTAGCAAAAAACTCATCGGCGACCGCAGCATAACGATCCACTGCGTCATGCGGCGCAATCTGGAGGCGGACGCGCGTACCGGGGCGGGGGAGTGGCCTGCCGGAGCGTTTACTGTCGTTGAAGCGCGTTTCCAGATCGGTATACGCCTCGGCCTTTATCTGGCCTACGCCTGATACTTGTTCCCAGCCGACGATTTGCGCCAACCAGGGAACCTGCTTCCAAGTCGGCGACGGTGCTGCGCCGGCAGCTTGGCCTAGAAACCGGTAGCGAATGGGATAGTCCCCTAGCTCCCAGTCCCGTTTGCGGAAGGAGAGTAGATATTTGAGCGCTGCCTGTAACTTCATAGACCCTCTGGATCAAACGGCAAAGGCGAGAGTCGCTGACCCCCGCCCTTGCTGCTAGGTTGCTACTTTATCTTACGGGGAGATCGCCGTGGCGGTCAAGGCCACGCCTGTTAGGATAGCAGGTGCGGCATTGCCCAAGGCCGCAACACCTATGAACAAAAGGATACCTATCACCAAACCCAGCGCGCCGGTGATGATCGCGCCAATCGCCAGCGGTCGCCCGCCTTGCCCACTGGTCTTGGTCTGGTTCATCGCCACGATGCCCAGCACGACCGCGATCAGGCCCAAGACGATGCCGCCAATCGCGGTGCAGGCCGCCGGCAAGGAGAGGATACCGACAATCAGCGCAATGATGGCGAGAACGTTGCTGCCGCTTGTGGCTGGGCCGGCACCATAGCCCGCGCCCGGCGATGGGGTATAGCCGCCGGTGACGGGTTGCTGGTAAGGGGTGGCCGGGGGTTGATAACCGCCGCTGGGAGGCGGGGGCTGATAGCCACCCGTGGCGGGGGGCTGGTAGCCGCCTTGCGCGGGGGGCTGGTAACCGCCGCTTGAGTCGCTGCCGGGCGGTTGATAGCCACCGGCGGGGGGCGGGTAGCCGCCACCGGCATCGCTGTTGGGGGGCTGATAGCCATAGCCGCCGGTGTTGCTCCCGCTGCCCTGATTGTTGCCGCCCTGGTCCGACGGCGGTTGCCCGTAGGTCATCTGAATAGTCCTCCTCTGAAGATTAGAGACTCTGGGCCAGCGCCGCTCCGGCGCGTCGTAGCTCGAAGCGCGCGCGACCCATGTTGGCTTCCCGCTCCAACACCAGCAACAGGAAATAGTCGGGGTTGATCATGCGGGCCAGGAAGGTGAAATCGCGTGTCTCCATGGTGATGTTTCGCACGCCGCCCCAGTGCAAACTGTGCGCGGTGCGCCGTGCGCCCAGCATCAGGTCGGCCAACTCGACCTCCCAGGCTTGGCTGGCTTGGCGGCGGGGCGGGGCACCGTCGGCCTGGGGCAGGGCTTTACTGCCGTTGATCGTTTCGACGGCCACGCCGTCCACGCCCAGCAGGCTCATCGCCACGGCTCCCGGCACGCGCTCGACCGCGCCCGTGAGTAGCTCGGTCAAATCCATGCGTCCGGCTCCTCCTTTGCGACTAAAATCTGTCGGCAGTATAGCAGAAGGCCCAGCAAAGCGCAACGGACGAATGCGGAATGCGGAATGCGGAATGCGGAATGGTGACGAATGCGGACACCGTTAATGTAATGGTCTAATTCAGCACTCAGCAC
>JALYUO010000087.1 GCA_030853735.1 Chloroflexota bacterium | reverse complement strand
GGCACCCGCTAGGCGCGGGAACGGCGCGGGCGGCGAGCCGAGCGGCTGCCGGCGTGGCTGCCGGCGCGGGGCTTTGCGCGCGACCGGCACATACTGGATGGCCCAGCCGCCGCGATAGAAAGCCACTTGGCGCTGCGTGTATTGCCCCTGGATCAGCAGGTCGCGCATCTGGCTGTGGACGGCTTCGCGCACGCCGTTGCTGTGGGGCAGGGCCGTATTGGGGTGGGACTTCCGCAAGGTCGCCGTCACCTCGTAGGCGGTGAAGACTCGCCCGGTGTCTACCCATTCGGTCAGCAGATCCGTCACCAGATCGCGCACGGCGGGATCGGTCCAGGTCCAGGTCGCGGGGTCGCTCTGACAAGCGTAGCACATTGGATTTACCGTCCTTCCCAGGTGAGCAAATAGCGCAGCGTCTGCTGCTCGCGGCGATAGACAATAAATTCGTCGTTGATTAGGCCGCCCGTGTAGCCACTTTTGCCCATCACCGAGTCGAAACCGGCAGGTGGCGTGGTCAGGTGCGGCTCGGCGTTGGGCGGGGTGTAGATACGGCCCAGCGCCACATCGGCCAGAAACATCATGTGCGGCACGTCGGCCCCCGCCGTGCAATAGCCGCCCGACTTGGAAGCCAAATTGGCGAAATAGATGCCGTGGCCGAACATCCGCCCGTGCGACGGTGTGCGTGGGCAGATCAGCCCACTGTGCAAGATGTGGCGCACATTGGCGTTGTGCGTGCCGTGGAACAGCGTTTCGACGCGCCCGCGCCCCTGCGGATTGGCGGTGAACGCCTGGCGCTCGGTCGGCAGGGTCACGGCGAAAATGTCGCGCACGCGCATCCGCGTGCCGTGGACGGCGGTGCGCTTGACATAATCCTGCACCCAGCCATAGACCGGGTCGCGGTCGGGCAGCGCGGCGATGTCGGCCCCCAGCAGATCGTAGCGGCGGCGCTGCGGATCGCTGGGGCCGGGCGTGCCGGCGGGCGCGGTCAGGGTGGCGAGGGCGGCTTGCAACTGGTTCAGGCGATCCTCTTGCTCGTTGAAGTCGCGGCAGAAGGCCAGAGTCACCTCGCACGGGTCAATGCGGTGCGGCAGTTGGGTGGGGATGGTGTTGTAAAAACCCTGCACCGTCTCGGCCAGCCCGGCCAACGCGCCGCCGGGCTGCCGGCGCTCCCAGGCCGCGTATTGGCGCTGCGCTTGGTCGAGCAGTTGCCGCCCGCGCTGGATCTGGTCTTGCGACAAGGCATCCACGGTGCAGGCCAGGAACCCGGCGATGTGTTCGCCTGCCTCGCGGAAGATCCAGTCAATCAGTTGGCCGACTTTGGCCGGCAGCGGGGGCTGGCTGGGTGCCTGGGCGGACGCGACGGGGGCGGATGACGCTTGCGGTAGGTGCAAATCCACTTCCTGATAGCCTTTGCCCTGCTTCTCCGCGATCAGGCGGGTCACTTCGGCCTGCGTGCAGACCTTTTCGCTGCTCTGCGCGGCACTGCCGACGCGGCCCCAGGTGGTGCGCGCATGATAGCCGTGCGCGCCCAGCGGCCAGAGTTCGATCATCCACCATTTGTTATGGTTGTCGGTGAAGTCGGTCAATTGGAACTTGCGCCGGGTAGCGGGATCGCCGGCCGGCGTGGTGAGGACAGCAGCGCGGTTCATGCGGGATCTCCTTTCTCGCTAACGGGTTGGGCAACGGCCTGTTCTACCCATTCTATGCCGCCGCGCGCCGCGAAAGAGGAAGCCCTCCGCCTGCCGATGTAGGCCGTAAATCGGTCTTGTGGCCCTTGCTACCGCCCGCTAGAGCGGCTATGCTAGGGGTGGGCGGCGCGGTGCCGGCCCGGAAAGGATGGCTCTGTATGGCTGCAATCGGCCACGATCCTGCATGGCGCTGCACGGGGGCAACCCGCGTGTGGGCCGGATGCGTGTGCCCGTTGCCCTAGCAACCCTGTTGTAGCCGCTGCTGTTGCGCCACGAGCACCCCCGCTCCGTGGCGTTTTTGTTGCCCGGCGCGTGCCACGCCGCCGCCTGCCGCGCCGGCCTTGTGCCTCCTCCGCTCCCTTCAGGATCTTGCCTCTGAACCAGCAGCCACGCCAGGTGGCTGCCGGATGCCGCCGGGCTGTGCCCGGCCACCGCTACAGGGGAGGTCCAGCCATCGAAACCCATCCTTTTACGCGCCTGACGCTGCTCGCGGCGGGCGTGACGGATCCCTATAACCAAGCCGCGCTGGCGACAGCGGCGGCGCTGTTCGGCACCACTTGTGTGCCACTTGACCCTGGCGACGATCCCGCCGACTTACGGCGGCACTACGACCTGGTGCTGGCGCTCGAAACCGGTCCCGGCGCAACCGATCTGTTCAGCTACCACCTGCCGCGTAGCGGATCGGTCGCGCTGCTGGTGGGCAATGAGCGGCGTGGCCTCCGCCCGCGCTTGCTGGCCGCCGCCGATGCACGGCTGGCGATCCCCATGCGTGGGCGCGGGGAACTGTCGCTCAATGTGGCGGGGGCGGCGGCGGTTGCTCTGTCGCAACTACACCTGGCGACCGGCACGGCGCGGGTGCGGCGCGGACAGGGCCGCGTGCCCGCCGTGGTGTTGCTGGCTCCGCGCGACC
>JALYUO010000037.1 GCA_030853735.1 Chloroflexota bacterium | reverse complement strand
GGTTAAGTGTAACAATGTGTGATCAAAATTTACGACATAATCACGTACTAACTTTCTTTCGTGGCAACAGAAAGTGGGCCTACCCGATAATATGGGTGGAGCCATGGGGCGAAGGCAACGCGACTGTGGGAGGGTGGCTCCGCCCTGCGACCGTGCGCCGCAGGGCAAGGCGGGCGGTAGCTGTGTCCCCCGAAAGTCGCGCTCTCCCCCGGCGGGTGTCACGCCCACCGTTTGCCGCCGCGCTCCCCACCGTCGCAGGGCCACGCCCCCGCTTAGAGCCTGATTTGCTGCCACCAATTTCCCTCGACAAAGGGAAGAAAATTAGCAATATACATCGCAAGACGGATGCCATCTACATCGTAAGACCGATACCATTGCCGAACATTTGTGCTACAATACGTACCAAGAGCGTTAGCAATCCGCACCTAGTCGAAAGGAACCCGACCCATGAACCTCCCCACCCATCCCAGCGCCCCCAGCGCCGCCCGCTGGGCCATCCTCCTACCGCGCCCCCATGCCGCCTTCCCCGCCGGACGCGCCGGCCTCGCTGGGACCATCCACCCGGCACCCGGTCTCCAACTCAGAATTCAGAAGTCAGAACTCAGAACTCAGAACTCAGATCGCCGTCGCCAACTCAGAACTCAGAACTCAGAACTCAGACCGCCGCATTGGGCAGGCAAGCGCAGCGTCTGCTATAATGTCGCCTATGATGCAGAGAATACGGATCATCGAATGGATCATGCTGCGCCTGCCCTTCGGCGCGGCCAACTGGCTGATCAACCGGGCGGGCGACGGCGTGTGGCTAGTGGCGGGGCGCTCGCGTTGCGCCGCGCGCAGCAATATGCGCCATGTGCTGGGGCCCGACGCGCCGGAGCGCCAAGTGCGCCGCATGGCCCGCCATGCCGTCCGCAACGCCCTGCGGAACTACTACGACCTGATCCGCTTCGCCAAAATGTCGAACGCCGAGTTCGACCGCCTGGTGGAGGTGGACGAGGCCAGCCTCGCCCCCGTGCGCGCGTTGAGCGAGAGCGGCCAGGGGTTGCTGCTGGTGTCGGCCCACTGGGGCGTGTTCGACCTGCTGGGCCATATCATGCAGCGCAAAGGCATCACGATCATGTTTCTGGTCGGCCACTTCCGCCCGCCCGAAGTGGCCGAGTACCTGACCGGCCTGCGCGCCGCGCGCGGGGCCGAGTTGGTGATGATTGACGAGGGCATCGGCGCGCTCCGCCGGGCCATGCAAGCCCTCAAAATCGGGCGCATGGTCGGCATCATGCCCGACCGCAACGTGGACCGCGTGGGCATCACCATCCCGTTTTTCGGCGATGACACCGTGGTGGGCACCGGGCTGGCAAAATTGGCCTTGCGCGGGCGCACGCCGGTGGTGCCGGGCTTTTGCTACCGCGCCGGGCCTAATCGCTACCGCTTCTATTTCACCCCGCCGATCTATCCGCCGACCGAGGGTGACGAGGCCACGCGCGTGACGGCGCTGACGCGCGAGGTGTTCGGCGTGATCGCCGCGCAAATCGCCCGCTACCCCGACCAATGGACGCTGTTGCAGCCGGTCTGGCCCGACGCGCCCTGCGCCCCCGAACCCGGCGTAGCGCCGCTCTAAGAGGAGACCCGATGGCGAATCTGATCACGCTGGCGCGCATTGCCCTGCTGTTTGCGACCGTGGGCCTGATCTATCTGCGCGAACCGTGGGCCGCTTTCACGGCGGCGGTCCTCACCATCATCGTCTTTGTTAGCGACGCGCTCGATGGCTATGTGGCGCGCAAGCGGGGCCGCGCCGATGCCGCCGGGGCGGTGTTCGACATTGCCGGCGACCGCGTGGTGGAAAATGTCTACTGGGTGGTCTGCGCCCATCTGGGCCTGATCACCGTCTGGGCGCCATTGGTCATGCTGGTGCGCTCGTTCGCCGTAGACGCGGTGCGGAGCCTGGCCCTGGCCGAAGGCAAAACGGCTTTCGGCAAAGAGACCATGATGCAGTCGCAATTCGGCCTCTGGCTCTCCGCCTCGCGCCTGCATCGCGGGCTATACGGCGCGGCCAAAGTGGTCGCTTTCGTCTACCTGATCGGCCAATACGGCCTACTGCTCTGGGCCGAACAAGACCCCGCCCGCTTCGCCGGCTGGGGCGACCGTTGGCCGCTGATCCTAGGAATCGGCCAGGGACTGGCGCTGTTCGCCGTAGCCTATGGCCTGCTGCGCGGCGCGGTCGTGCTGTGGGATGCCCGCCGCTATTTCATCAAGCCCCCAGCCCCCTGATCCGCGCCGCGTCCCTGTTCAGGGGTCAGGGGTCAGGGG
>JALYUO010000008.1 GCA_030853735.1 Chloroflexota bacterium | reverse complement strand
TTTGAACCACCGGCAGCCACGCCTACACCCGCCAGCGCCCCCCTCTATGACCTCGCAGCCTGGGCCGCTGCGGGTCGGCTCGGCTGGCTGGACCTTACCAACACTGATCAGCCGCTACGGATTGGCTCCGGCACCCAGCTGCCTCCCGCCTTTAATCCCATCGTCGGGCGGCGCGATCCCTATGTATGGCGGCGCAAGGACTTCGAACCTCTACCGCCAGATGCGCCTGCACCCCTGCCGCCACCGCCGCCTGGCCCATTGGAGCAGTTCCTGCGCCGCTTCCGCTAACCGCTTACCCTGGAGGAGAGGAAGGCACCATGCAGCGCACGCTCAACAAGCAACTCGTCAAGTGGCAGAACCGCCTCAAGCCGACCCTCACGCCATGACCGACTACCCCTATCCTGATCTGCTGCCGCAGTTGCAGATCACGCGTACTCCTACCCAGTACGCCTTAGCCAGACAAGGACTAAGTATCTGGGATTTGCAAGATTATCCCAAAAAGTATGCGCCCTATTTAGCTTTTTTACCGCGCTACCTTTTTGCGGTTTGCCCCATCTGCCACGTTCAATTTATCGAACCGGCGGATACCTACACGTTAGAGGGTTGGAGTACCTCACTCATTTGGAAACGTACTCTCTATCCCCTACGCGATGATGTACAGGATTTACCTTACTGTCCCCACTATCTTGGTCTGCACCGCTTTGCTAACTTACATGGCGTTCTGCCAACCGAACTACATAAGTTCGTTAACTACTGTGGTGAAGTGCCGTATGTGACCGATTGGTATCTGCCTGCCGACATTCGCTCCTATGTGGTGCTGCACGCGCTGCCTATCTGCCGCATTGAACACGACCGTTTTGTGCCCCGCTACACTGCCTTCACTCTCAGCTATTTCAGCACCAATAAAGCCGCCGTTCTCGCCCGCCATGATGCGTCCGAAGCCCACCGTGCTATTGGCGACCCCGATTATTATGCTGCCGCCACCTTTGAACCACCGGCAGCCACGCCTACACCCGCCAGCGCCCCCCTCTATGACCTCGCAGCCTGGGCCGATACGGGTCGGCTCGGCTGGCTGGATTACACAGATCCCACTTTGCCGCTTCGTATTGGGCGGGGAGCGGATCTGCCCGCGCTCTATCGCACTATGGTCGGTCGCCGCGATCCCTACGTGTGGCGGCGCAAGGAACACGAACCCCTGCCGCCAGATGCGCCTGCCCCCCTGCCGCCCCCGCCGCCCGGCGCGTGGGAGCAGTTCCTGCGCCGCTTCCGCTGACTACCGCCGCCGCATCACGCAGGGTATAATGACCGAGGCTGCATCGATCAGGGTGAGATGTGGCGGATGTTCAAGAAATACCTTCATCTGGGGGAAGGCAAAATGCAGCGCACGCTCAACCAACAACTCGTCAAGTGGCAAAGCCGCCGCACGCGGACCCGCACCCCATGACCGAGTACCCCTATCCAGAACTGCTGCCCCAATTGCAGATCCATATTACGCCAACGGAGTATGTTCAGGCGCGTTGGAATATCCGTCTTGTGACGTTAGTTCGCCATCCGAAGCAGTACGCCCGCTATTGGCACCTACTGCCGCAGTATCTGTTTGCCGTCTGTCCCGTGTGTGGTCAGCACTTTCGCGAACCCGGCGATACCTATTGGCTCCAGGGCTGGGGTACCTCGCTGGATTGGCGCCGCACGCTCTACCCCTTGCCGGAGACCTTTTTTAACCCGCGCCCTTACTGTCCCCATTTTCTCGGCATCCACCGGTTCACCAATCTGCATGGAGTCCAGCCCACCGAGTTAGCGATGCTTTCCAACTACTGTGGCGAAGTACCCTATGCGTCTACCTGGTATCTGCCCGATGATATTCCCTCGTATATAGTACTGCACGGCCTACCCATCTGCCGCATCGAACACGACCGCTTCGTGCCCCGTTACACTGCCTTCTGCCTCAGCTACTTTAGCGCCGACAAAACTGCGGTGTTGGCGCGCAACCGGACACGCGAAGCCGCCTGGGCCGCCGGGGAGACCGAGTATTACGCCTCCGCCCCCTTTCCGCCACCCGCCCGCATTACCCCCGCGAATGCCCCCTTCTTTGACCTCGCCGCCTGGGCCGCCGCTGGACGCTTAGGCTGGTTAGACCTGCAGGATACCGCCAACCCCCTGCGGATAGGAGTCGGAGCCGAGCTGCCGGCCTATTATCGCCACATTGTCGGCGACCCGTTGGGCGGCGACTGGTGGTGCAAGGACCACGAACCGCTGCCGCCGGATGCGCCCGCCCCCTTGCCACCCCCGCCGCCCGGCGCGTGGGCGCAGTTCCTGCGCCGTTTCCGCTGACTACCGCCGCCGCACCACGCAGGGTATAATGACCGAGGTTGTATCAACCAAGGGCCGATGTGGCAAATATCTAAAAAGTACATCAAGTCTCTGATGTAGCATTGGCTAAGGATTGTTCCTCTATGATCAGCTATCCCCATCCTGAGCTACTGGACCTGTTACATATTGACCATTCACCCGCTGAGTATCACGAACTCCATCAAGATACGCACATCCTAAATCTGCTCTACAGTTCTAAGGACTACATACGCTACTGGGCAGAGATACCGCGTTATAAATATGCCATCTGCCCTATCTGCGGCTTACCATATGAGGAACCCGCTGACACTTATACCCTAAAAGGCTGGACTACATACTTACATTGGATCTATACGCTCTATCCCCTACCCAAGAAGTTCCCGAGTGCGCCATGGTGTCCGCATTTTCTGGGGTTGCAACGCTTTGCGAATTTGCATGGCAATGCGCCCACAGAACTGGAATTCTTTATTAATACTGCCGGGGAAGTACCGTATATCAGCGACTGGTACTTTTCCGCCGACATCCCGACCTACACGGTGTTGCACGCCTTGCCCATCTGCCGGGTGGAGGGCACCCGCTTCACGCCGCGCTATACGACCTTCATCTTATCCTACTTTAGCGCCGACAAGCGGACGGTACTGGCCCGGCGCAAGGAGTTGGATGCGGAGAATCTGGCCGAGGAGTATGAGTATTACCAGACCCCGGCGTTCTATACGCCGGAGCCACCTACACCCGCCAATGCCGCCCGCTACGATCTCGCCGCCTGGGCAGCACGCGGGCAACTGGGCTGGCTGGATTATACCGACCCTGCCTTGCCCTTGCGGATCGGCCCCGGCGCAGCGTTACCCACCCTCTACCGCACCGTGGTCGGTAACCGCACCGGCTACACTTGGGAGCGTGAGCCGTAGTCGGTGCTATGCGGTAACGCGGCATCCATTTAGCTCAGGCAAAACAACAGGGCAGGCGTGGAGTTGCACGCCTGCCCTGTTGTTTTACGTTCTACGACTTACTCCCTACGCCCCCACCTCGGCCAGGACTAGCGGCGCGGTGGGGCCGGCTCCGGCTTCGTCTTCGCTGTCATCGGACTCGGCGGCGGCGGGGCCGGTGCCGTTGCGGAGTTGGCGGACGGGGCGGGTGGTGAAGTATTTGGATTGCGGATGATGAGTGATCATGGCGGCGGTGCTTTGTTCGGGGATCAGTTGGCCGGCGCTGCTCACCTGGACGCCGATGGCCGTATCGAAGGGCAAGGCTTGCAGCAGGCGGAAATGCTCTTCGATGTCGGGGCAGGCCGGGTAGCCCCAGGAGTAGCGGCGGCCCTGGTTCGGCTCCAGGCCCAGGTCGGTGCGGAAGCGGCCCTGGCCGTATTCGGCCAACGCCTCCGCCGACGCGACGCTGAGGCCGTGCAGGTAGTAGGAGTCGCTGTAGTCGCCGCGCGCGTTCCATTCGGCGGTCAGTTCGCTCACGCGGTCGCCGACGGTGACGCATTGCAGGCCGATCACATCCAGCCGCCCGCTGTCCACGTCGGCGAAGTAGTCGGCCAGGCTGAGGAAGTCGCGGTCGGGCTGGCGCGGGAAGGTGAAGCGGGTGATCTCGCGCAGGGCCGCCGGGTCGGCGGGGTCATAGACGATAATCTGGTTCCCTGCGCCCTGGCAGGGGAAGTAGCCGTAGGCCATGCGCGGCTGCAAGGCGTGGCCGGCGATCAGTTGGCCCTTCAGCCGCTCCAGCCGGGGCATAAAGTCGTCGCGCAGCAGAGCATCCCAGGCCGGGCCTTTGAGGCTTTTCGCGCCCCAGGAGAGGCGGAACAGCGAGTTGAGGTCCAGGCAGGCGAACATGGCTGCGGCGGGCACCGGGTTTTCGACGCGCCAGCCCCAGAACGGCGGCAGGGGGATCGCGACATCGGTGCGGACTTTGGGCGACCGGGCCGGCGCGGGGGTCAGGGCGGCCTGGGCCAGCAACTCGTCTTCGGATAGCTCGTGTTCGGCGGCCAGGGTGGCTTCGCGGTGCTTGCGGGTCACAAACTCGGTCCGCGTGTCGCCGCTCAGGGCTTCCATCGTGTCCAGCCCCTCGAAGGCATCGCGGCAGTAGTACACGCCGGGGTCATAACGCTTGCCCGGCTCGACAAAGCCGATGCGCCGGCCAAAGCTGCGGTTGATGGCCGCGCCGCCGATCAGCACGGGGATCTGCAGGCCGCGCTTCGCCAACTCTTGCACGCAGAGCGGCATCTGCTTCGACGTGTTGACCAGCAGCGCGCTGAGGCCGATGGCATCCGCGCCCACTTCGAGCGCGCGGTCAATGATCACATTGATCGGCACCTGCTTGCCCAGGTCGTAGACGGTGTAGCCGTTGTTGCTCAGAATGGTGTTGACGAGGCTTTTGCCGATGTCATGCACATCGCCGAACACGGTGGCGACGACTACTTTGCCTTTGGTGTAGCCCTCTTTCTTCTCGAAATACTGCTCCAGATGGGCCACAGCCTTTTTCATCACTTCGGCGGATTGTAGCACGAAGGGCAGGATCAGTTCGCCCGCGCCGAACTTGTCGCCCACATCTTTCATGGCTGGCAGCAGCACGCCGTTCAGCACGGCCACCGGGTCTTGCCGGGTGATCGCCTCGTCGAGCAGGGCTTCGATGCCGTCTTTGCGGCGGTGCAGAATCTGCCAGTGGATTTTCTCCTCCACCGTCATGCCCTCGGTGGGGTCGGCTGCCGGTGCGCCGCCGCTTTCCTGGGGCTTGTTCACCTCGTAGAAGGCGATATAGCGCGGCAGCGCGTCGGGCCGCAGGTTGAGCAGCACATCGTCGGCCAGTTGGCGCTGCTCGGTGGGAATTTCGCTGTAGGGCACGACGTGCGAGGGGTGGACGATGGCGAGATCCAGGCCCGCCTGCACGGCATGGTGCAGGAACACGCTGTTCAGCACACCGCGGGCGTGGGGCGTGAGGCCGAATGAGACGTTGCTCACGCCCAGGATGGTGAACGCGCCGGGGCAGAGGGCTTTGGTCTGCCGAATCCCTTCCAGCGTTTGCACCCCGGCATCAATCAGGTCTTCCTGGCCGGTGGTGACGGGGAAGGTCAGCACGTCAAAGATCAGGCTGTCGGGCGGCAGGCCGTATTCGTCCACGCAGATGTCGTAGATGCGCTTGCACACTTCGGCTTTGCGGTCGGCGGTGCGCGCCATACCCACCTCGTCAATCGGCATGACGACCAGCGCCGCGCCGTGTTCGACGGCCATCGGCACGACCGCTTCGATGCGCTCGCGCCCGCGCTCCATGTTGATCGAGTTGATAATGGCGCGGCCCGGATAGGCTTTGAGCGCCGCTTCGATCACGTTGGCCTCGGTGCTGTCAATGACCACCGGCGCTTCGATGCCGGCGCGCAGCTTGCGGAGGACGGCGGCCATCTGGCCGTCTTCGTCCGGGCGCTCAGTGAGGGCCACCGTCACGTCGAGGGCGTGCGCGCCGCCTTCCACCTGTTCGCGGGCCACGCCGAGGATCGCGTCGTAGTCGTTGGCGAGCAGCAGGCGCTTGACCTTGCGGCTGCCCTGCGCGTTCACCCGTTCGCCCACGATCAGCGGGGCCGGCTCCTGGCGCAGGTCAATGGCGCGCATGGCGCTGCTGATGGCGGGCGTGCGGGCCACCTGGCGCGGGGTGCGCTTGCGCCCGCCGACGCGCTTGATAAACTCGGCCAGATGCTCCGGCGTGGTGCCGCAACAGCCGCCGATGATCTCTACGCCCAGCTCGTCCACAAACTCGGCCAACGTCTCGGCCATCGGCACCGGCTCCAACGGGTAGACGGCCTGGCCGTCCTGGTTGAGCGGCAGCCCGGCGTTGGGGATGCAGGAGATCGGCTTGCTACAGCGTTCGGCCAAATAGCGGATCGGTTCGCGCATCAGGTCCGGCCCGGTGGAGCAGTTGAGGCCGATCACGTCTACGGCCAGCGTTTCGAGCGTGGTGAGCGCGGCGGCGATGTCGGTGCCCAGCAGCATCCGCCCGGTCACATCGAGCGTCACCTGGGCCTGGATCGGCACCTGCCGCCCGTGTTCCTTCATGGCGCGGTTGGAGCCGATGATGGCCGCTTTCAGTTCCAGAATATCCTGCGTGGTCTCGATGATCAGCAGGTCCACCCCGCCGTCCAGCAGCGCGCCGGCCTGTTCCTGGAAGATGGCGATCAGTTCATCGAAGGTGATGTTGCTGAGAGTGGCATCGTCGGACGAGGGCAGCATCCCGGTCGGCCCCATCGAGCCGGCCACAAAGCGTGGCTGGTCGGGCGTGCTGTAGCGGTCGGCCACGCGGCGGGCGATCTGCGCGGCGGCGCGGTTGATCTCGACCGTGCGGTCGCCCAGGCCATATTCGTCCAGCTTCATGCGGCTGCTGCCGAAGCTATCGGTCTCCAGCACATCGCAGCCGACGGCCAGGAACGAGGCATGGATTTCTTCGATCACATCGGGCCGCGTGACCGGCAAATAGTCGTTGCAGCCCCACTTGCCGCCAAAGTCCTCGGCGGTCAACTCATAGCGTTGCACCGACGTGCCCATCGCGCCGTCAAACACCAGCACCCGGTCCTGCACCGCCGCCAGATAGGGAGATTTCGTCATCCTGTCACCTCGCCCCAACGCTTTTGCACCACAAAGACCCAAAGAACACAAAGAACGATTTTGTTATGATTGTTCCGCAGCTACCGCTATATCAAGCGGTTACGCACTCATCCCTAAAAATCTTCGTGTCCTTTGTGTCTTTGTGGTGCAATCCGCCGGCCATACAAAAACCCCACATCATTATGATGAGGGGCAGCAATCGATTCGGCTTGCGTGCAGCACCCCTTATCTCACAGATCGCTCTGTCGGAATTGGCACCAAGGCATTGCTGCCGGGTTGCCGGGTTTCATCGGGCCGTCTCCCTCCACCTCTCTTGATAAGAGCCTGAACTATTCAGTTGTCCCCCGATTATAGCAGAGATGAGCAGGCGCTGTCAACTTGCGACCGACCGGCCACGAATGGGGGTGCGGACCGGCCACGAATGGGGCCACGAATACACGAATGGATCGGGGCCAGGGGCGGGCACTTCGGTGGGAGGCGGCTCCACCCGGCGACGGGTGCGGGGCGGCTCCACCCGGCGACGGGTGCGGGGCGGCGCTGCCGGCCCGACTCCGATCTTGTCCCCCCACCACCCACCCATTCGTGTATTCGTGGCCCCATTCGTGGCCGGTCCGCACCCCCTTGACGCACCGCCCGCCCTGTGCGATACTGCGGCCAGACGCAGCCCCACCCCCAGCACGGCCCACGGCTCACGGCCCACCGCCCACCGCCCACCGCCCACGGCCCACGGAGACCCGCCCATGCCGCCCAGCCTGACCTTGCCGCAGTTTGTCGCCCAGTGGCGCAACAGCCCCCTCACCGAAAAATCCGGCGCGCAATCGCACTTTATTCAATTGTGCGGAGTCCTGGGCGTGGACGCGCCCGGCGCAGGCGACCAGCCGGGGGCGGCCTATACCTTCGAGCAGGGGCTGACCAAGACCACCGGCAAAGCGGGCTGGGCCGATGTCTGGAAGCAGGGCTTTTTTGCCTGGGAATACAAGGGCCCCAAAGGCGACCTGGATGCGGCCTATAACCAGTTGCTGCAATACCGCGACGCGCTGGAAAGTCCGCCGTTGCTGGTGGTGTCCACCTTCCGCGAGTTTCGCGTCGCCACCAACTTCACCAACACGGCCAAGCGCACCTATGCTTTCGACCTCAACGATCTGCTGACGAATAAAGCGACCACCACCTGCGCGCTGCCGCCGCTGGACGTGTTGCACGCGCTGTTCACCAACCCCGAAGCGCTGCATCCCCAGCAGACCACGGCAGCCGTGACCCTGCAAGCCGCGACCCAGTTTGCGGCGTTGGCGAAACGGCTGTATACTGCCGGGGTGGCTCCCGCCGACGCGGCCCATTTTCTCATGCGCCTGCTGTTTTGCCTGTTTGCCGAAGATGTGGGTCTGCTGCCGGCGGGCTTGTTCACCGGCATCGTAGAAAAATCGTTCATGTACAGCCGGGGCTTGCTCAATCGGATGCGCCAACTGTTTGCGGCGATGGCGACGGGGGGCGATTTCGGTGCCGACGCGATCCGCCACTTCAATGGCGGCCTATTCGACGATGATACCGCCTATGAGCTGGATCTGGACATGATGCAGATCCTAAAAGATGCCACCACGCTGGATTGGAGCAGCGTGGAGCCGGCCATCTTCGGCACGCTGTTTGAGCGCAGCCTCGACCCCCGCAGCCGCACCAAGCTGGGCGCGCATTACACCAGTCGCGACGATATTGCGCTGATCGTGGAGCCGGTGCTGCTGGCCCCGCTGCGCCGCGAATGGGCGGCCATCGAGTCGGCGGCATTGCTGGCCCCGCCTGCCGGTCAGGCCGACCCAGCGGGCGCGCAGGCGGCGCTGGGGGCACGGC
>JALYUO010000931.1 GCA_030853735.1 Chloroflexota bacterium | reverse complement strand
GGATACCCTGATTATGCAGGCTCCCGCCATTGACACCGCCGCCAGTCAAGGCGATAAGCTAATCCAACAAGGCGCAGCCACGCTGCGCGTGTTGCTCGCCGCCCCTGCCGCCGCCGCCCGCACCGTGCCGGATGGTTTTTGAGAGGAGCGTTCCATGCAGGATATCACCGCCGCCATCGACCGCGACTGCTACACCCCCCTGCGCCGTTATCAGGTGCCCTGTAGCGTGCGTGGGGCGATCAGCACCTTACGCACGCGCCTGGATAGCCTGGGCATTGACAGCTGCTACTCGCACTACTTTCCCACGGAATGGGCCGCCTCCACCGCTGCCCACACGCCGGCCTATGATGAAGCCTATTCCGCCTGCGAGTGGGAGTTCTTCCGCCTGGTGGATGCCCACCTCTTCCCGCTCAATCTCGATTGGGTCGAAGAGCTGCAAGGCGACGGGCCGGAGACCCGCACCATGGAACTGCCGATCCAACTGGGCGGCTTGGAATACTGGGAATGTGGGCGGGGCGACCTGCGCCCTGGTTGGGAACTGCTGCTGATCCTCACCGGCGAGTGGGACGGCATTGATCCCGATGACCGCGAAGAATACGGCGAATGCTGGGTGCGGGATCTCGCCGCTCAACCCGTGGATATGGGTCGCTTACACGCGGCGGCGCGGGCAGCGGGACCGCCCCTGGCCGGGTTGCCCGACGCGCTGGCGATGATCGCCCATACCACCGGCTCCGCCTGGCTGGATGCCACGCACGAGCAGGAGATGGACCTGACCTGGACCCTCACCGACGTCGCCTGGATGATCGAAGATTACGCCATCGGCCGGCCCATCGCCGAACGGGCCACCGCGCTGATCGACTGGCTCGACGATGCGGCCCATTGGCACAGCCTGGGCGACCTCTGGGCCGCGTGCTGCACGTCGGCCCCTGGCTCGTTGAGCCAACCGACCGTCTAAACCGCCTGACTCGCCAACCCCCCGCCTAGCACCCCACCCATCTTACCCCTGGAGGTACGCAATCTATGGCGACCAACCCCACCCACGCCGCGTTGATCACGGCGTTGCTCACCCCCGGCCCCCGCGCGCTCGGCGCGCTCGAAGCCGAACTGCTCATGTACGAAGGCCAGTATCTGTTCCACTACCGTCAGAACGCCGCCGACCACTACAAATTGCTGACGGCGGACACCGTGGCCGTCGCCTTTACCGGCCTGGGCCACGACAGCGGCTGGCTACCGCCGGGCCTAGTCCGCAGCGGGGTCACCGCCGGCGGGCCGTTCGCCGTGCTGTTCCAACCGCCGGCGATCCACACCCTCCCGATCATCTTGGGCGACAACGGCGCGCCCCAGGCACTCACCATCCCCTTGCCGGGGTTGGTGCTGGCCGGGCACGAAACCAACTGGTACATCTGGGCGGTGCAGGAAGCCGTGTTCACCCCCACGGCGCTAGTGTATGCAACCCCCTTGCCCAATGTCTACCCCGACGGCGGCATCTGCTGGGGCGAGAACCCGGTGCCGCCGGTGGGACCGGGCACGATGCAAGCCGCGCTGGACCTGTTTCTCCACTCGCCCTTTAACAGTCATATCGCCGGTGGACGTATCCAGACGGCCCAGCGCGATGTGCGCCCGTTCCTGCGTAAGCTGGCGCGGGCCAAGGCCACGACCTTCCCCGCCACCGAGTTGCTGCCGTTCAACAGCCATCCGACCATCGACCGCGCGCTAGAAAGGATCCTCCAAGACCGATGAACCCTCACCCCCTGATCACCTATGAGGTGCTGACCACCCCCGCCCTACCCCCCTATAAAGGACCCCTCTACGAATACTGGCTGCACGGCGGGGGCGTGGCGCTGCGCGCCGAACGCGATGGGCTGCGCGCCTGTATCCCGGTGGCCGCCGCGCCGGTGCGCGGTTTGCCGGTACTCACCTCGACCGTTCAGTTGGGCTGCCCCCGCGTGCCGGCGGCCCTCACCCAGTGGTTGTTCGACCGCGCCTATGCCGCCCGCGACCCCGCCGGCGACTCCATTGAGATCCTGTTCCATTTACGCTGGGCCGGACTACGCTGGCGGGTGGATATTCCGCCGCAGATCGGCAGCGCCGGCAGTGTGTACCCTACAGAGAGTGGACCCGGCTCATCCTACGCCGGCGCGCTGATCGAGGTGCATTCCCATCACGGTATGGCCGCCTTCTGGTCGGATACCGACGATGCCGACGAGCAGGGCTTCCGCCTCTATGCCGTGCTGGGCGATATCTTCCAACGCCCCACCTTGCGGGTGCGCGTCGGCATCTATGGACAGTTCTATGAACTGCCCGCCGGCACCATCTTTGACCTACCCGTGGGCGTACATACCCACGCCACTGCCGATCCCATCCACCAGGAAGGAGCTACCCAGCCATGACGAAACCACCGCTGCTTGCACCGCTCCCTGCCCCAACGCCACCGCCCGCGCTTAACCTCGACTACCTGCACGCCAAGCCAATCCTGCTGCGCGGGCGGCAGACGCTGCGCCTAGTGCTGGTCGGCTGCGGCGGCACAGGCTCCTGGCTCGCCCCCAGCCTGGCCCGGCTCACCCGCGTGTTGCGCGATGCCGGCCGGCACATCAGCCTCACGTTCATCGACCCCGACACCGTGGAGGCCGGCAACGTGCCCCGGCAAAACTTCTGCGCGGCCGAGATCGGCGGGGCGAAGGCCGCCGCGCTGGCCTTGCGCTACGGCCGCGCCTGGAGCCTGGATATTGCCGCCGTCTGCGCGCCGTTCGCGGCGGAGCAGGTGCCGCCACGCTATGATGACCTGCTAATCCTGTGCGGCGCGGTAGATAATGCCGCCGCCCGCCGCACCCTGGCCGGAGTCTTAGGGGAACATAACCGGCGCTGCGAGTCGGCCTCGCCGCCAGCCTGGTGGTTGGATTGCGGCAACGCCGCCGACACCGGGCAGGTGCTGCTCGGCAGCGCGCTAGACCCGGCGGGGCTGCGCTACGCCTTCCAGCCTGCCGACGTCTGCCGGGTCTTGCCGGCCCCCAGCTTGCAATGCCCCGACCTGCTGACCGACCGCCCGGAGGAACAGCCCGACAGCCGACTCTCCTGCGCTGAACTCATGCTCCGCAACGCCCAATCACTCATGATCAATCAGGCGGTCGCGAGCGCCGCGAGCGCGCTGCTCCATCGCCTACTCGTCACCGGCGATCTGCGCATCTTCGCCACCTATCTCGATCTGGTCGCCGGCAGCCAACGGTCCGACTACACCAACCCCGCCGCCGTCGGGCGCTATGCGGAGCCAAGACCAGAGAAGAAAGCGGCTTAAACAAAAGAGGCTATTCGACAAATCGTGAGCGGCATCAACACGATTTGTCGAATAGCCAAAAAGAACAAGACCATGTTCTGCACGACCGGGAGCGCGGGCATTGTGGAAGCGACCCAGGAGAGCGCGCAGATTACCCGCGAACTGGGGCCGCACTGGGACAGCTACCGCACCTTGCTGCTGTCGGGCAACCTGTCGCGCATGATGCGGAACACATTATCGGCAGCCTAGGCGCGATCAGTTTGCGGCGCGAAGGCGGGCTGTATTTTGTGCCCGTTGCCCAACGCCCGGCCCTCGAACGCTTACGGACCTTGCTGGCGGCCTTGCCCCACCGCGACGGCCAGGAGCCGCAGTTTTGCGCGCTGGGGGTGCTGGACCGGGTGCAGGCCCGTCGCCAACTGGCCCAGGCGGTGCATAGCCGCTTCTTGGACGATCTGGCCGTGATGCAGACCGACTTGCAGCGGTTTCAGGAGGCCACGCCGGGCACCGTCAAAGAGGCGACCATGGCCGAGCGCCTGAGCGCGTACCGGCGCATCAAAGAGCGGGCGCAAGTCTATGCCGACCTGTTGGGGATGCAGCAGGAGAGTATCCAGGGGCAGATCGCGGCGCTGACCGCGCAGGCGCGGGCGGTGGTCTTGCCGGAGCCGGCCCCGCCGTCGCCGCAGCTCCGGCCGCATAACCGCGGCCCCGGCGGACACGCCCGCAGCCGCCGGGGTCTGTAACCGAGGAGGAACGCCCCATGGATATTCGTGCGTATTGGTTACTGCCGCCCGCCGAGCAAGCGGCGATGCGGGCGGCAGTGCTGCTGCCGGAGAAGCGCCGCCCGCGCCAGTCTCCCGTCCCGGTGATCGCTTATCCGCCGGATCGCCATGCCGACCCTTTCGGGGTCACTGAACTATTTTGTAAGAATTGTACGTTTAGCTCCGCTGCTCGGTAGGGGATCGATCAGCACCGCGTTATTGGGGGCGATCGCGTAAGGGGCGACGGCTCTCGAGTGCGCTGATCAGCCGTAGATCCCAGCGATAATCGCCCGTCAGGTTGATATGCTCCCAACTCAGCGGCGAGATATGCGCCAATAACTCCGCACTGGGCGCGCGGCCCTGTTCGCGCAAGCGCTGCACCGCATCTTCCAGATACACCGTATTCCACAGCACGATCGCTGCCACCACCAGGTTTAAGCCACTCGCACGGTGCCACTGCTCGGTAAATTCCTGCTCCCAGAGTTCGCCATGCCGATGGCAGAATACCGCCTTCGACATACTGTGCCGCGCTTCTCCTTTATTCAACCCCACCGTCACGCGCCGGCGCAGGGCCGGGTCCTGCAGCCAGTCCAGCACCCACAATGTCCGCTCTAACCGCCCCACTTCCCGTAAGGCCCACGCCATGCTGTTCTGGCGCGGGTACGCCGCCAGCTTGCTCAGGATCAAGGATGCCGGGACCGTCCCTTCGCGGATGGAACAGATCAAGCGCAAGACGTTATCCCACTGCTCCGCCAGGCGGCGTACATTGAGTTGCCCGCCCATCAGCGGGGCTAACGCCGGGTAGTCGGCGGCCTCGCCCAAGATATACAGCCGGTGGTCGCCCAGGTTGCGGATCCGCGGCGCATAGCGGAAGTTGAGCAGCGTGGCCGCCCCAAACACCTGATCGGTAAAGCCGTGCGTGTCCACATAATGCTCGTGGATTTGCAGATCCGTTTCATGATACAGTAGCCCATCGATGGCGTAGGGCGCTTCGCGCACCTGCACACTAATCGGTTGCATATAGAAGGGACTATACTGATCCGACAGATGCCCATAGAACGTGATCCGCGGCTCCGGCCCATGGCGGGGGTTCACCGCCGCCCGCGCCTCGCGGGGTCCTCCCACCGGAAAGGTTTGCCCATCCGAGGACGACGTGGTCCCGCTGCCCCAGTGGGCAGCGAACGGCTGGCGGTGTTGGAGGTTGATCACCTCAGCCAGCGCTTTACGATAGGTTTCTTCGCGCAGATACCAGTCGGCGGTCCAGGCCAGCCGGTGGTACGTCATCCCGCTGCAGGCTTCGGCCATCTTGGCGGGCCCCAGGTTGATGCCTTCGGCCAGAATCGCCGTCAGCAATGCTTCGCGATCCCCGCTCGGCAGGCCGGTTTGTAAATGAGTAAAATGGCGGTCAAAGCCGGTCCACCCGGCCACTTCCGCCAGCAGATCGGTGATCTTCGTGCGCGGGATCTGGTCATAGACCCGCCGCGCCGCGGCATCTAGCCCCGGCGGTTCGCTATTGGTGAGCGGGGTGATATGCAACACCCCTTTGTCCATCCGCACCCCTGCGAGCGCCCCGGTACTCAGCGCCTCATTCACCTGCCGGAGTTGAGGCTGTAGCACCTCTGTGCGCTGCTCCAAGTAGCGCCCGAAATCCAACGGCACGGCCAATGGGGGCGGTGTCGCGGTGCGGCGCTCCTGCCAGGCGGCCGGGGTCAGTAAATAGGTCTCGAAATCCTGGAAGTGGCGGCTGCCGGCGACCCAGACATCCCCGGCGCGGAGCGCGTTGCGCAACTCGGCCAGGGCACACATTTCATAATACCGGCGATCCAGGCCCTGGGCGGTTAAGACCAGTTTCTCCCAGCGCGGCGGGATAAAGGCGGTCGGGGCGGTCAGCGGTAACTTCTTTTTGCCGGTGGCATTCAGATCGCGGAGGGTTTCGAGGGCACTGAGCAGCACCTGTTGCGCCGGCGCTGCCTGAAAGGTGAAGCGGGCCAGGAGGGTCGGCGCATACTGGCGCAGATAAGGATAGCGCGTGATCAACAAATCCAGGTAATCGAAATCGGTCGGTCGGGCCAGTTTATCCGCCTCCTCCACCGTACTGACGAAGCGCTCCCAGGTCAACACACTGGTGATGGCCGCGAAGACATCCGGTTTGTCCGTCTCCTTCACGGCGATGACCGCCTTCCCGACTTGGGCATAGAGGCGCACCTTCTCATTGATCGCCTTGCCGTTGCGCTGGAACTCGCTGCTTTGTTTATACTCGCTGCGGTTGAGCAGTTTGCCCATGATGCGGTCGTGCATCGCCAACGCCTGATCGGTGAGTTCGGTGCTGGCGTGCAGCAGAAAGGCGACCAGGACGGCCTGCTGGTGGGGCGCGATTAACTGGCGCAGGTGTTGTGGGGTATAGCGCGCTCCTTCACGAGCCAACTGTAGACGGCGGTTTGGGTGGATCTGCGTGGTTAGCGGGGGTAAGTCGAGGGCGCGGATAAACTCCAGGCGCTTCACCACCTGGAGGAAATGGGCAGGGGTCGACTCCCCGGGCGGCTGGCGCAACCAGGTCAGCGGAATGGTGCGCCCGGCGGTGGGTACTTTGAGCAGCGCGGCCAGGCGCTGGCGTTGGGTGGCCGTCAACTGGGCGGTGAGGGTCTGGTACAACTGGCGCGCAGCGCGGGTACGCACGCCCCAGGCCAATCGTTCCAGCGTGAGGATCGCCGGGAGCAGGATCTGATGGGCGCGACAGGCGTCGACGAGTTGGGTGAGGAGCGCGAGCGGATTATCGGTGGTAAGAGCCAGGGGCAGCAAGGGGTCACGACATTTTTACCGGGCTTTTCCCCGGTAAGCACCCTGTGAAGATTCTACGCCGAGTTTTGGACCGTAACTTCGAGCAAGAACAGGCTGGTGCTGAAGTGCTCACGCACGGAAATCCAAGCTACGGGCCCCAACTCGTCTGAGAAGTATTATTCTTCGCCGAGTTGGGTTGCTTCTTGGGTTACACAAGCTGCCGACTCTGCCCGCCAACCCACTGGATCAGGCGTATTCCAGACACAAACCGCTTACCGGGGAAAAGCCCGGTAAAAATGTCGTGACCCCAGCTACGGGAACTATGCACGGCGCGCGGGGGTCTGGCCGCGCTGCGCCAGGATTGCGCCACGGTCGCTTCCTACAATAGTCAAAACCATCTGCCGCTGCTCTGGTCCTGCTTCCAGAGTCATCGCGCCGTGCTCTTCCAGATCCTACGCACGCTCACGATCAGTTCCACGACCCAGGACCAGGCGCTCTGCCAAGCTGCGGAATTCATCCTGGCCCATCAGCACAAGCGTGGCGCCTGGCTGCCGACGGGGATCGACCTGAGTTTCGCCAGTGACGCCTGGCAACGCCTGGTGCTGGTCCGCCGCCGCGTCCGCCAGCGCCGCAAAGTTCAGATCGTGCGCCGCCAACTGGAGGTCTGCGTGTTTACCTACCTGGCCCACGAACTCAAAACCGGTGACCTCTGCGTGGCCGGGGCTGAGCAGTACGCCGATTATCGCACGCACTTGCTGCCCTGGAATGAGTGCGCGCCGCAGGTGGCCGACTACTGCCGTGAACTCGGCTTCCCGGCGACCCCTGGCGCGTTCGTGGCCCACCTCAAGGCGTGGCTAATCCAGACCGCCGCGGAAGTGGATCGCGCCTTCCCCGACAACAAACAGGTCGAGTTCAACGCCAAAGGCGTGCCGACCATCAAGCGGCCCCCGCCGCGGCTGCCTTCGCCGACCCTGCGCCCGCTGATTGAGGCGTTACAGACCCGCGTGCCACAGCGCAACCTGCTGGATATTGTGCATACGGTCGAACACTGGACCCACTGGAGCCGGCACTTTGGCCCCCTCTCCGGCGCCGATCCCAAGATCGACGACCCGCGCACCCGCTATATTGTGACCGCCTTCACCTATGGCTGCAACCTAGGGCCGGCGCAGATGGCCCGCCACCTGCGGGGGCACGTCAGCCCGCACCAGCTCTGGCACGCCAACCATCGCCATATCACCGTAGCCGGCCTGGACGCGGCGCTGCGCGACATCATCAATCGCTACAGCCGCTTCGCCCTGCCGCGTCTGTGGAGTAAGGCGAAGGTCGCCGCAGCCGACGGCACCCAGTTCGCGCTCAACGAAGCCAGCCTGGCCTCCGAATACCACATCCGCCACGGCTCCTCCGGCGGGGTGGCCTATCACCACATCTCTGATATGTATATCGCCCTCTTTAGCCACTTTATCGTCTGCGGGGTGTGGGAGGCCGTCTACATCCTCGACCTGCTCAAAAAGAACACATCCGAGATCCAGCCGGACACCCTGCACGCTGATACGCAAGGCCAGTCCGCGCCCGTATTCGGCATGGCGCACTTGTTGGGCATCGACCTGATGCCGCGCATCCGCAACTGGAAGGATCTCATCTTCTACCGGCCCAGCAAGGACACCGTCTACCCGCACATCGATCCGCTCTTCAGCGACGTGATCGATTGGGCACTCATCGAAACGCACTGGCAAGATTTGCTGCAAGTGGTGCTGTCGATCCAGGCCGGCAAGGTCTTGCCCTCGACGCTGCTGCGGAAGCTGACCAACTACAGCCGCAAGAACCGGCTCTACCAGGCGTTCCGCGAGGTGGGCCGGGTGGTACGCACGGTGTTCTTGCTGAAGTATCTGGCGCGCCTGGACCTGCGTGAGCAGATCCACGCTTCGACCAACAAAGTCGAGGTCTACAACGAATTCACGCAGTGGCTGGGCTTCGGTGGGGAGGAAATCTCGGACAAAGACCCGGTGGAAATCGAGAAACGGATCAAGTACCGCGACT
>JALYUO010000925.1 GCA_030853735.1 Chloroflexota bacterium | reverse complement strand
GCGCGGGGTAGGGGTCCCCAGTGGACGGCGCGCCCGCCCCGCGCGGGCCAGGCCCGGCGCGTGCCCGCCGGCGCTTATAGCGACGGAGCCGGATAATTCTATAAAGAGTGAGTGGCTACTACGTGGGACTGCGCTGCATCGAGGTCAGCCTAGTATGTTGTTTCTGACCTCGCAAGCAGTTGTTGGGCAGCACGAGCGAAAGTCCTAATAGAGATATATTTATGCCCTTGCGCCAGCAGAGTGCGCCATCTCCGTACCACTGTTTATAAGTGCAGCCACCGTGGATCGCTCCAAATTAGAACAGGGGCCGCTGCTCCGGGGCGCTGCCGTCCGTGGCGTGGCGTAGTTGGTCGCGGAGATGGGCCATTACCTGATCAAACTGCTCATCGGCGATTTCGCCGTAGGCCGCCACGTTGAAGCGGTGTTTGAGACGACCATAAATCGTACTATAGTCCAGCGGGCGGCGCGTTCCTTGTGTCGCCCGGATCATGCGGTTGACCAACGTCTGCACGGCGCGCTTATGGGCGGGGGATAAGCCGGCGGTACGCTCGTCAATACGCGCCACTTGGTCCTCGGTTGCGTCCTGGCGGGCAGTGATCTGCTGTTGGCCGTCCGTCAACGATTCCAGCACGCGCACCGCCTGATCCAAGCGCACCACAATGCCCTGCACCGCCCCCGCCGCGGCCTGCATATCCGTCAAGTGTTCTTGCAGGAAGCCGACGACGGCGGTGAGGTGGTCAATCTGCGCGGCCAACGCGCGACCCTGGATATCGTCCGGCGGCACAAAATCGCGGGTGGTGAAGCCGACCGTGCGGAGGAAGAGGCGGGTGGCGAGGGGGGCCAGTTCTTCTTGGTAGGCAATGATTTTGCCCTGAAACTCCGGCCGTAAGCGGCTGGTTTCCAGGCCCGCCATAAACAGCCCCAGCTTGTCGATGCGGAGGCAAAAGACCGCTTGGGGGCCACCGGCGGTCGCCAGCAGGATGCGTTGTAGGCCACGGGCCAGGACCGCGTTGCGTTGGACGCGCCGCGTCTGCGCCTGCCCATTGAGTCCCAGCGCTTGGCAGATACCAGGTAAGCTAATATAGATATTGCCGGTGGTCGTGAGGGCGGTGGTCAGTTGATCGCCCAGGAAGGGCACGATCTGCTGCTCGCGCACCTGTTCCATTGGGTCGGGATTAGGGGTTGCGGTCAAAGCGGAGTTGGTATTCTCATCCATCCTGGGCCTTCCTTTCGAGGTAAGGGGTAGCCATGATAGCTACCCCTTACGGTGTAGCTCTAGGGGGTAGCTATGATGGCTACCCCTTGCGGTGCGCCCGGCGCTCCTGCCCGGCGCTGCTATAGTGTGCAGGTCAAGGGGGGTGCATATGCACCCCCCTTAGCTGCCCAGCGCGATCCTTACGGATCGGGCACCGCCGGCGGTCCGGCCTGCCGTTGTACGGACCAGATGCCCCGCCAAGTGGACGGGTAGCTATGAATGGGAGCCAAGTCCACCAGCTCGGTCGGCAAGGAGCCATGGACCAGCACCAGGGACGGCTGCAACTGCTCGACCAGCGCATGGTAGCCCCGCGTAAACCAGGCGCGGGTGTCGCGGTTGTGCAGCCCCCGCGCGGTGACGGCGACCACGCTGCCCGGCGTGATGCCCGCGAAGGCAAAGCGATAGCTGGGGGGCAAGGCCCAGGAGACCGTTGGGATCACGGTTACGCCCTGGTCTTGCCAGAACGCCCCGCACCAGCGGTTGCGGTACACGTTATAGATCTGAATCGCCTCCGGCCAATCGCGGTAGACGCTGAAATCGGGGGTCAAGACCCAGCCGGCGCGCTGGATGGTGGGCAGGGTATCCCAGGGGCGGTTCCAGACGCGCTCGAAGCGGTGATCGTCACGCCAGAAGTGCATCGCGCCGGGGGGCAGGGGGGTGGCCGACTGCACGCGGGTGCCGTAGGGCCACAGCCAGGCCGGGGCCGGGCCGTGATAGGGGGCCAGTGACGGAATGCCGTGGGCCTGGGTACTGGGATAGAGCGCAAAGGTATGATGCACATCGTAGCTGCCCGGCAGGGTCTGCCAGTGGCTATTGCGCCCGCTCATCGGGCGCTCCCTGGAGGGACCAGCCGCATATGGATCACCGTAGCAAAGTGTCCTTGTACTTCGGGGTCGGCGCGTTGACTAGCGCCGGTGACGATAAAGGTACTGCTGCGGGGGAGCAGGATCTCTTTTTCGGCTATGCCGTCGCGTTCCGACGAGTGGCGCCACGCGGCCGGGCTGCCGGCGGGCACCTCAATTTGGTAGAGGGTGCCGTTGGGGGTGCCGCGCAAGGCATAGCTCTCGCCGATTGCAACGTGCGCGGACGTACTCAGGTAGCCGTGATCGGTGATTTCGTTCCCGATCATGCTACGGGCTTCGGCGAGACTGATACAACGCTGCCGACCGCGATAGACGGTGATGTTTTGGGGTACGCTCCCGCGGCTGATGACGGCATCCAGGTGTTGTACCAACTTAGGGTCCAGTAAGTGATTGGAGGTAGTCACCACGCCGTTCTCGTGGCGCAAGGCGCGGTTCAGGTTGCGGTAGCCACTGTTCTGATAAGCCGTGAGCGCCTGTGTTTCGGCCGCGCTCACGCTCTGGCCCCACGCAGCAAAGCCCTGTTGGAGCGCCGCAACGACCGGATCTTCCTGCTGGGTTTCGCGCTGATCTCGGTCCGCGATGGCTTGGTGATAGGCCGCCTCATCCAATGCGGGATCCGGGTTGCCTTGGGGATTGCCTTGCGCTGCCGGCGGTGATCCCCCAGCAGCTTTGCCGTTGCCGCCCATTGGTGTGGACTACCAGCCGAACCGGCGCTTGGCGCCCACACGGGGCGTGTACTGGATGCCGTGATCGCCCGGATAGGGTTGGGTATGATCATTCTCGCGCGATATGATCGCTTGGGGAATACCTTTGGGAAACGCCTTGCAGGTTGGTCCATCCATATATTTATGGATGCAGGTCATGCAGGGGGAGCATACTACTTCGTCGTCGTCGTCCCAGAGGAAGCGACCGGGATCTGATGGGGCATTGGGGGATTGGGTCATCCGCATAATCCTTCTTGGTGTTCTGCAAGCTAGCCAATAGCCCGCCCGCCGTTATCGGGGCGGGCGCACGGGAGTATACGGTTCAGTATACAGCAAAATAGAGTTCAGTGCAAGGGGTCGATCAACGCTATTCTTGCTGGTGGGTGCGCGACTGTGGTTTTTGGTAGCTGCCGGGGTGTTGGTTAGACGTAATTACACGGGTATCGTTGTGGTCCTTAGCCGACCAGACCAACTCTGTACCAGTTTTGTACCACTTTTGTACCAGGGATGGGCTTGAACCGTGGGCCGGCTATAGGCATAGAAACACGGAACGGGTAAATCTAGGAATTACACGAGTGCCTATAGTAGCAAATTTGGCGGTTTGCTCACCCGCATAGCCATAATCTTGCCCATAACCTGGGCCAATATCTGCGAACTGGCATTAGCGGATGTCTGGCGGATCGAGCTACGCAGGGGGCATGTCTGCTAATGGGGGCAAAATCCCGGTTTTCCGATGTCTGCTAATCTCTTCCAGCTCCGCCGACCCGCGAAAAGTCATCATTTCTGGCTTTCAGCGCCTACTACAACCAGTCGTGTAGTTCCTAGATTTACGCGTTCCGTGTTTCTAGGCCCTATAGCGTTGGGTTAGCGCGCTTATTTGGGATGGGCTTGAACCGTGGGCTGGCTATAGCGTTGGGTCAGCCCACTGCTTAGACCTGTTGGGGCAGCAGTCCTTCCAACGGTAGGTCGGGGTAGGGATCGGGTTGTTGGGTGTGGGCACTGACGTGGGCGCCGGCGACGGTAAACACGTCGATCACGCGCCCTTGTCCGGTGCGGACCAGCACAATCGGGCCACGGCTGACCAGGTGGGTGACGCGCAGACTGGGGTTTGGACCGGGATTATCTTGTTGAGCCTGGGCGAACAATTGTTGGACGACCTCGGTGGCGGTTGGGGCTGGGGGTTCGTCACAGCGGGGGCAGTGTTCGCCGTAAAAGGGTTGGTGACAGCGGAAACAGAAGCCTGCGAGGTCCATCGTGGTGGTTGCCTTTCTTTGTGTAGGGTTGCGGTCGGTGCGTGGCGGGCTGGTGGGACGTGGGGCGGTGGTAGTTACCCGTTATCGTGCGCGAGGCCGTGTAAGATGTGGTGCGCGACATGGCGGGGCACGGTGAGCAGCACAATCAAGCTGCTGCGTTCCGTACTGCCGGTGGCATCGTGGGCGACAGAGGTGAGCCCCGGCAGGATCGGCCCGACGGCGGTAGGGGCGATGCCATAGTCCAGCAGGAGCGCATTGAGTTGCTGGGCGGGGCGGGGTCCCTGGGGAGTCCAGGGGCCGCCGGGCTTGCAGACGGCAGCATAGCCGCTAAACTCCAGCACTAGCGGGGTGAGGGCGGTGCAGCTATCGCACGCGCCATCGTCGTGCAAGTACGGCTGGTCGGCTACGCCACAGGCGGCACAGGTGAAGCGCGTGCCGCGCGGTGGCGCATGATCGGCCCAGCGCATCGGTCGGTGCCGGTGGTCTAGCACATCATGGATCGGCGGTTGGCCCGCACACCATTGTTCTAGGGCGGCGGGGCTGGTGGCCCAGGCCACCAGGCGGTCGGGCGGGTGCGACTGCGCCGCCGGTGCGGCGCAGCCGGCGG
>JALYUO010000913.1 GCA_030853735.1 Chloroflexota bacterium | reverse complement strand
GAACCGGCTGCGCCGCGCACTCGTGCCGCCACCACCCCCAGCGTAGCGCGCCCGGCTCCGGCCGCGCCGACCCGCACCCGCCGCGCCAGCGCCGCGCCGACGCTGACCCTGGCCCAATTGACGGCCATGAGCGGCAAGGAGCAGCAGAAGGCCCGCCATGATGCCCTGACGGCCATGCTGCAAACTCCTGATGCGTTCAGCAGCTTGCTGGACCGTAGCCGCGAAGCCGAGAAGGGCCGCTTCAGTGTGCTGCCGGTGGCGCAGGTGATCCGCCTGCACGTAGGCACGCCGCCGCCCACGGCGCAGGAGCCGGAGGCGTTTTTAGCCCATGCTATCGCCATCAATCGCGCCTACCTGGCCGCCGAGGGGCAAGAGATCCTGGTGGCGCATTATCCGCTCTATGAGGCGGGCAGCGAACGCTACTTGATCGATCTGCTCTGCTATGACGAGCGTGGGCGGCGGGCGATCCTGGTCTGCATCAACACCAAGACGACGCTGCGCCGCTGGCTGTGGGAGGCGCTGCTGGACAGCCTACGCAACTGGGCGGCAGTGGTGGCGACGGCGGGCTTCGCCGACGCGCTGGGCGTGCCGGTGGATACAACGCCCGTGCTGGCGGTGTTGGGGCCGCGCAGCTTCTGGGCCGATAATGCCCCCGGCGCGGGCGCGCACACCGACGAGGTGGCGGCGGGCCATGTGCTGAACCGTCGTCTATTGACGGCGATGGAGGACGGGGCGCGTCTGCCGGTGCTGCTGTTGCAGGTGCCCGACGATTGGCTCCGCACGGCGGATCAACTCGACTACCCGCCGATCAGTTCGGCCCCGTTCCCGCGTGGTCATGCCGGCTGATTGCGGTTGATCCACGAAGGAGCACGAAGGATCACGAAGATGACGGGAGTGGAGCCGCCGGCAATGGAGCCGCTGTTTGTGCTGATCCATAGCCCGTTGGTAGGGCCGCTGACCTGGGAGCCGGTGGCGGTGGAGTTGCGGCGGCGCGGGGCGCGGACGCTGGTGCCGTCTTTGCGTGCTGCGTCGGTGGGGCTACCGTACTGGGCAGGCCATGTGGCGGCAGTGGTCGCGGCGCTCCAGGCGGCGGGCGCGGCGGATGCTGCACCGGTGCTGGTGAGCCACAGCGGGGCCGGCGTACTGCTACCGGCGGTGGGGGCGGCGCTGGGCCGCCCGCTGGGCGGCTATGTGTTCGTGGACTCGGATCTGCCGCAGGATGGGCGTAGCCGCCTCGATCTATTCGCCGCCGCGCACCCCGCTGCGGCGGCGGAGTTTCGCGCGGCGGCGGATGCTGCCGGGTTGCTGCCCCCTTGGACCGAAACCGACCTCGCCGAAGACATTCCCGATCCCGATCTGCGCTGCCGCTTTGTGGCCGAACTTCAGCCGCTACCGTTGGCTGTCTACGAAGAAGCGATCCCGGTGCCCGCCGCCTGGCCGGATGCGCCGTGCGGCTATGTACATTTCAGCCCGCCTTATGCTGGGGCAGCGGCCCAGGCGCGGGCACGGGCCTGGCCGGTGGTGGATCTGCCCGGCAGCCACTTCCGCCTCTTGACCGACCCAGTGGCGGTCGCTGATGCGCTGCTCGGTTTGAGCCAGGAAGGGTACGGGGGATCACGCAGGGTTTGATCTCTTGCCGCCACGCACTGGTAGGGTAATTACATCTAAATGGCGGCAACGGCGGGCTGGGGCGACTGGAACTCGCCGCTACCGCTCTGCCGCCCGCCTACGCGGGCTGCGACCGGACTTCGTGAATTGCGGAGCTCCCGGTGCTCCCGCCTTCGGCCCGCGTAGGCGGGCTGCGACCGGACTTCGTGAATTGCGGAGCTCCCGGTGCTCCCGTCTCCAGCCCGCGTAGGCGGGTTGCGACCGGACTTCGTGGGAGCTCCCGGCTGCTCCCGTTACTCCCATCTCCAGCCCGCGTAGGCGGGCTTCGTAGCGGTAGCGGCGAGTTCCAGTCGCCCCAGCCCCCGCCACCCCGCTCACCCTTCCGGCGGAGTCAGGGTGTAGTCGAAATCGTAGAAATGCTGCGCGTCGGTGATGCGGATCGCCATCGTACCGGCCAGCCCCAGCAGCTCGTCGGTGCCCGAATCGGCAACTACGGTGATCGTCAATTGCGGAACGCCGCGCGCCATGCTGCCGTTGTGCTGCAACACGAAGCTGCCGTTGCGGCCATGCAGCGTGCCGCTCACCTGCTCCAGGGCGACATAGCCTGCCGAGCCGGCCACGGCCGTGCCGGCGCTTAACATCGTGCCCTTGCTGGTCGCGGCCAGATCGCCGTGGAACTGTTTATCAATGGACAGCCGCCCAAGCAGGGCGCTCTCGGCGGGGTCGTCCGGCTGCTGCGGCTGTAGCTGGACTTCAAAGGTTCCCGTTGCTTGCGTCGTCATGATCGCCTCCTTCTGGACTGTCGGCTGTCGCTTGGTGTCCTGGTGCGTCGCTCGGTTGCGGCTTGGGCGGGAAGGGCGGCCAGCCCATGCGCTCGCCACCCAGAACGTGCATATGCAGGTGGTCCACGCTTTGGCCCGCGTCGCGCCCGGAATTGATCACCAGCCGGAACCCGCTTTCGTTAATGCCGGTCTTCTCCGTGGCCGTGTTGGCTGCGATAAACATCCGCGCCAGCATGAAGCCGTGCGACTGGTCAAGTTCCCAGGCGGCGGTGATATGCTGGCGCGGGATGACCAGCACATGGACCGGCGCGGCGGGGTGGATGTCGCGGAAAGCGACGACAAACTCATCTTCGTGCAAAAACTCGGTGCCGAAGTCGCCGCGCGCGACGCGGCAAAAGATACATTCGTCCATCGGGTCTCCTAGCGGTTAGGGGTCAGGAGTCAGGGG
>JALYUO010000878.1 GCA_030853735.1 Chloroflexota bacterium | reverse complement strand
GCCCTGAGCCACTATGCCGGCACGGTGGCCGAGACCACACCCGCCGGCCCCTACCGCATCATCGTCAACGGGCAGAGCCGTGAAGTGCCGGTGGGACCAGGCGCGGCGGGCGGCGACAGCGTGACGCTGCTGGTGCCGGGCAGTCGGCTGCATAGCGGCGACAACAGTGTGCGCTTTGAGACGGGCGGTGGGCGGCTCTATTACAGTTTGCGGGTGCAGGCCACAGTGGCCGGCAACGAACAGCCGATCACGAGCCGGCGCGCCGCCGGGGTCGCGTTGGGCTTGCGCCGTGGCTATGCAGCCGGCCCCGCCGGTGGCCTAGTCACGGTCGCCCTCACGCTCACGTTGGGCAGCCCGTTGGCCGGCGCGCAACTGAGCGATCCGCTCCCCGCCGGGCTGGTTCGCCTGCCGGGCGCAACACTTACCCGCCTATCCGACACGGGGGCAGCGGGCACGGCACCCGTAGTGGCGGACCCGCCCGCCGCGCTGTATGTTGCGCCGCCCGACCCGGATCACCCTGGCCTCGACGCGCAATTCGGCGCGTTGGCGGCGGGCAGCTATGTGCTGACCTACGCGGCCGCGCCGCAAACTCCCGGCCTCTACACCGCCCTACCCGCCCGGCTCACCGGCCCGACCGCCGATCTCTGGGTACAGTCGGGCGGCGACAGCGTGCCCGTCGGCCCGTGAACCGATTGCGGATTGCAGATTGCGGAAGCCCGTAGGGTTCCCCGCGTGGGTTGCGGATTGCGGAATGACGACGTGAAATGTAATACAGAAAATCTTAGTGTTCTTTGGGCCTTTGTGGTGCAATCCGTCGTCCGCCGCGAATGTCCGGCTATACGTAATACGCAATACGCAATACGCAGAGGAGACGCATGGAGGAACTGATCGTCGAGGGAGGCCAGACGCTGGCTGGGGAACTGCGGCCGGCGGGCAACAAAAACGCCGCGCTGCCCATGCTGACCGCTGCGCTGTTGACCGGCGACCCCGTAATCCTACAAAATGTGCCGGAAATTGATGACTTGCGCGTGATGCTGCGCCTGCTGACGCAACTGGGCGTGGAAGTGGAGCAGGGTGACCACGAAGTGCGGTTGTGGGCACGCGACCCCCGCCCGGCTGCACTGGATCTCGATCTATGCCGCCGCGTGCGAACCTCGTTGCTGCTGGCCGGACCGCTACTGGCACGCACCGGGCAAGCCACAGTGGGCTTGCCGGGCGGCGACGGTATCGGGCGGCGACGCAACGATACCCATCTGCTGGCGCTGCGCGCGCTGGGTGCCGAGATGACCATCGGCAGTAACCAGTACGATTTTCGCGCCGCACGGCTACGCGGGGCCGAAATCTTCTTGGATGAGGCCAGCGTGACCGCGACCGAGCAGGCCATGCTGGCCGCCGTGACCGCCGAGGGCACGACCGTCATCCGCAACGCCGCCAGCGAACCCCATGTGCAAGACTTGGCGCACTTGCTGAACACGCTTGGCGGGCGGGTGAGTGGCATCGGCAGCAACACGCTGACCATCGAGGGCGTGGCGCAACTGCACGGCGGCACCTATCGCGTGCAATCCGACCACATGGAGGTCGGCTCGTTTATCGGCCTAGCCGCCATCACCGGCAGCGAACTGCTCATCAAAGATGCGGTGCCCGAACATCTGCACATGACGCGCTTGGTGTTTGAGCGGCTGGGCGTGCGGATCGAAATCGAGGGCAACGATGTGCGTGTGCCGGGCGGCCAAGAATTGCGGGTGCAGGCCGATGCCCACGGCGCGATCCTCAAGGTGGATGACGGCCCCTGGCCCGCCTTTCCCAGCGATCTGATGAGCATCGCGCTGGTGGTGGCGACGCAAGCCGAGGGCACGGTGCTGATCTTCGAGAAGATGTTTGAGAGTCGGCTGTTTTTCGTGGACAAGCTGATCGGCATGGGCGCGCAGATCGTGCTGTGCGATCCGCACCGCGCCGTGGTCGTGGGCCGCTCGCGGCTGCACGGCGACCTGCTGACCAGCCCCGACATCCGGGCCGGCATGGCCCTGCTCACCGCGGCCCTCTGTGCGCGCGGCACCAGCACCATCCAAAATGTCGGTCAGATTGATCGCGGCTACGAACGCATTGAAGAGCGCCTCGCTGCGGTCGGCGCGAAAATCCGCCGCAAGCGCGGGGGATGACGGAGTGTTGAGTGTTGAGTTCTGCGTTCTGCGTTCTGCGTTCTGCGTTACGGTTTCAACACGGAGACACGGAGACACGGAGGACGAAGGTTTGGTTCTTGGGTTCTGCGTTCCGCGTTAGATCACCGACACCCGACAACTGACGACTGACGACTGACGACCAGGGGCAACATTATGTCAATGGACCAGGGGGACGAAGCACAGGCGGCGCATGAGGAGCCGAGCGAAGAGATCGATGCGGTGCCTTTTCGCCGCCCACCCAACCGGCGGCGCTGGCAGATGCGCTACACGATCATTGATGCAAGCGGCTCGGTCAGCTTTATCGGGCCGTGCCAGGGCTTGAAGCCGCTCGTTGCCGCCTGCGCTACGGGCGCACAGACGGCGGAAGCGGTGCTGACGGTGGCGGGCGAGTACGACAACGACCTGCGTGAGCGGGTGTTGGCGGGGCTGCACGTTTTTGACGAACACAACGTCCCCGGCGACTACAGCGCCATCCATAGTGCGCTGGCCGGCCCCGGCGACGGGGAGCGGCCCGGCCCGATCTTGCGCGTGGTAGACGCACCCACGCGCCACGCCAGCCTGACCCCCCACGGCGCGGGGCTGATCCTATTCAACCTGCCGCAGCAGCGCATCGTGCAGGTGCAAAACACCTATGGGCCTATCGAGCGCAGCGACCGGGGTCGCGTGCGCCGTAACGGGCGGGCCACCGGCCACACCTTCCGCTATCGTCTGCCACCGGGCTGGGCGATTTTGCCGTGAGCCGGGAGCCGGGAGCCGGGGGCCGGGGGCCGTGCGCGGTTGTGAGTTGTCGCAGCTACCACTATTTGACGCTCGGCGCGTACTTATCATCTAGCTGCGCCAGCTTCTCCAGCAACGCCTGTAGCTCCTTCGGTACTGTCGCTCCTGAGAGGGCATTTATCCATTGGAACTGCTCACCTTGCTTGTACGTTGTTATGATAGCCCGGCGCTCGCTCATGTATATCTTGTTGCGGATACCATCTGGGGCCGTGTACCACTCGTCACTCCCTATGAAACTAATGTTCTTCATTAGCTCGCGTACCGCAGTCCGGTCTTCAGGCGACAGTTTGGCGTTGGCAGGCCCATTCCCATAGTAGAGGTTCCCCTCAACGTCAATATCCAGCCGCCAGGTGTAGTCATCTCCTTGCAGATAGTAGCCTATCAGTGGGTCAGGTTTGCTAATCTGAGTACCTTGTTTGGCAACCTGCTCGTTGAGGTTCTCCAGAGCGGTTTCAAGCTCGCGCAAAGCGGGAGGCGTTTCGCTGGAGCCGCGCAATGCGACTGATTTGCTGCGCCCACCTTCTTTGTAGGTGATTGTAACAATAGATATTTCGGCGATTACCCCTGATGGATCCTCCTGCCAGTAGCGGTCTGTAAGGTTGAAGAAATCTGTCGCGGCCACCTGCTGTTTGAGCCTGTCGAACTCACTCGGTGACAGCTTGTAGGTGGTGGAGGTTCCCTGGTAGCCTCCCAGCACCACAGTGCCATCAGCCGTTACTTTCAATTCCGCACCCCCTCCCAGGCCGGCCACCTCATACAACAGCAAAATGTCCGCCGATTGCGCCATCTGGGTTGGGCTGGGGAGCATTGCCCGCTTGTAAGGCTGAGGCGGCTGCCACACGTTAAGCCCTGCGGCCTGCGTGGCGGCCGCACTTACCTCCTGCTTAATCGCATCGAAGCTTCCTGTCGCTGTAGCCCTTGGGAGCGGCACAGCGAGGATTGTGGTAGCCTGGGCTGCGGGTGTAGGTGTCCCGTTATCCGGGTCGGCTCGTGTAGCGCATCCGGCTAGAGCTATCGGCAGCAGTAACATGGCGCACAGGACGCTGGCCCGCCGTAAGAAGCGAGGTAAAGGTTGTGCAAGCAATCGAAACATGGCAGTGCCCTCTCAATAACAGGAGTTACGCGGTGGGCCGGACGGCTGCCGGCGGTACGTTTCCAACACTATAGCCCGAACATCGCTGAGGGACAAGGACGTAGTGGCACACGCGAGTTGTTGCGCCATCTCAGCATTGCATAGGGTTCATTACGTGAAGTCGAAACCCAACTCCTGATCGCCCAAAGCCTGGACTACCTATCGTCAGAAAGTCTGGACGAGTTGATGGAGAAAGCCGGCCAAGCTGGGGCATTGATCAACGGCCTCTCCAACAAGCTCAAGGAAAAGCTATCCCGCGAAAGCAAAAACCCTCAACAACCCCCAAGCCCAGACACACAATAACTACACAGCGCACGGCCCCCGGCCCACCGCCCACCGCTCACCGCTCACCGCCCCCGGCCCACCGCCCACCGCCCACCGCTCACAGCTTCGGACGGTCCTTGCCCGGCAGACGGTCGGCCAGGAAGCCGCCCAGCATCGTCCGCAACACCCCGCCACTGGCCCCGGCGTGGAGTTGGCGCATATTTTCACGCTCGGCCTGCTCGGCGGGGGTCAGCGCGGCGTTGGGGTTAAGCCAGCCGGTGCGGGCGTTGCGGGCGGCGATCAGAGCCGCGCCCAGATCATGCGCCGGGCCGCTCTCCAGATTGGTCGGGTCGCTCTCCGCCAACTGGTCGCGTAGATCCATCAGCCCATGCACATAGCGGTCCAGCCAACCCACCAGATTGTCGCGATTGGCAATCAGGTCGGCGCGGGTCGCCAATGGGTCGCTCGAAGTCATGCGCGTCGCCTCGCGGAAGGCGGCCCCGGCCAGCGGACTCATGTCACGCCACGAGGGGCTATTGCCCAGCACCTGCATCAAGGCAAAACTGGTCAGCACCGGCAGGTCATGGATGGCGGCCTGGAAGCTGTCATGTTCCAGCGGGTCGGTGAAATAGGGCCGCGCCCCCACCGCCTCGGCCAAGCCGATGATCCGGTTGACCGCCGCTTCGCTGGCGCTGGGCAGCGGCATGATGCAATAGGGTGCGCCGCTAAACAGGTCGGCGCTGGGCGGCTCGTCCACCACTGCGTCGGTCTTGATGGTCGGCGCGGGGGCCCGCTGCGGCAAAGGGTGGCCGCCGACAAAGCTGATACCCTCCGGTAACAATTCGGCGGCCCACTGCAAGGCCAACCGCTTGCCGGCGGCGGTGTCGGTGACGGTGGTGCCGGGGGCCAAGTGCGGCGCGATAGCGGCCAGCGTGGCCCGCAGCTGCGCGGTCGGCACAGCCAGGATCACCAGCCCCGCCTCACGCACCGCGCCGGCCCAGTCGGACGCGACGCGCGCAAAGCCCAGTTCTTTCCGCATCCCAGCCTCAAACGATTCGAGGCCCGGCTCATAGCCCACCAGTGTGAAGGCGTTAGCCTTGCCCTCCGTGTTCTGCATATAGCGCGTCAGCGCCAACCCCAGCGAACCCCCGATGGTGCCGAGGCCGATAATGGTGATCTGTGCCATTAGTCACTCCTTTGATTGCGGATTGCGGATTGCGGATTGCGGATTAAGACGACTGGACGATTGCGGATTGTGAGTTGCGGATTAAGACGATTGGACGATTGCGGATTGCGGATTGCGGATTAAGACGATTGCGGGTTGTGGATTGTGAGTTGCTTGGGAGTAGCAGCTAGTCTTTGCGAGTGCGGGCGGTGCGGATGGAGGCGACGACGATGGCGACGATCTCGTTACCGTCTTTCATCAGGTCGGCTAGACGTTCTTGTGAAACTAACTGGCCTTCAATGAGGAGTTCCATCCAATAAAGAGACTCATCCGCTTCTTCCTCCACAATGCCCATCTTGGCGATGAAGTCGGCATTGGATCTAGCTCGGCACGCGGCACGATAGTTGGCCCCCACAGAAGTAGCGCAGCGTAAGAGTTGCTTCCCCAACACATCGGCAGTGCGGGTGTTAGGCAGATCTTCGATTACCTTGATGATCCGTAAAGCATACGTTTTTGTGCGCTGCTTCAGTTCCCCACTATCCACTGAGCGGCCCTCCATCTCTAACCGTCTAATCACAAATCATCGTCTTAGCAGCCTTGTGCAAAGCTGGTCAAAGGGTTATTCGGGTAGGCTCTTAATCCGCAATCCGCAATCGTCCAGTCGTCTTAATCCGCAATCCGCAATCCGCAATCCGCAATCCCGATCAGGTCCGATTCGACAAGAAAAAGAACTCCATTAACGCTAATACCACGAAGAGCAGCAAGGCGTTCAGGCCATTGAACAGCGCGAACAGCACCATGCCCAGGCAGGCGACGGCGTAGAGCGCCAGCAGGCTGGCTTGGCGCAAGGCGCGGCGCAGATCCTGGCGGTGCAGGCGGCGGGTGAAGAGCAGCCGGCCCAGCCCATAGAGCGGCGGGGTCAGGGCGGCGACCAGAGCGCAGAAGAGCAGGAGCAGGAAGCCGCCCACCGCCACGGCGGTCAGGTTGGAGTCGGTCGGCGGCGGGACAAAGATCAGTACATAGCCGAACACGCCCCAGGCCACCGTGCCGAATAGCCAGAAGATCCCCATCCGCAACGCTTGGCCTGCCGCCCAAAAGATCGCCGCTGGTCCCAGCGCCAACAGGCCGTAGACCGCCAGCCGCTGGGTATCCCACGGGTCGGGCAGCGTTTCGATGGGGCGCAGCGCCAGCACGCCGATCAGCCCCAGCAGCGCGCCCAGCCCAGCCAACGCCACGCCGCCCAGCAACACCGGGG
>JALYUO010000858.1 GCA_030853735.1 Chloroflexota bacterium | reverse complement strand
GATGGACACCAGCGTGCCAGCCATCACCACGGCTCTCAGGCTCCCAGCTACTCAGGCAGCAAACACAACCCCCCCTAATATCGCCGTGTCGCCGTGTTGAACGCAACGTAGCGATCAGGGCGCTAATTCAGCCAGCCGCGCCGCCACTTCGCGCAGGTCGGCCAGCACTTCCCCACGAATACGCTCCAGATCGGCCCCCACTTGGCGCATGACATAGGAGGGGTGATAGCTGATCAGCACGCGGCTGCCTTGCGGCCCGGCCAGCCACTGGCCGCGCTCCTGCGTCATCTTCACCGCCCGGCCCAGCAGCGCACTGGCGGCGGTCGCCCCCAGGCAACAGATCAGTGGCGCACGCAGCAAGTCCATCTCACCGCTGCGCCAGATCGCACAGGCGCGCACCTCGCCCACGCGCGGCGGGCGATTCGACACCCGCCGCCCCTCCCCTTTGGTCGGACGGCATTTCACCGTGTTGCTCACCCAGATGTCTTCGCGCCGAATACCTGCCTCGGCCAGCAGACTGTTCAGCATTTGCCCGGCGCGGCCCTGGAACGGCAGGCCACTGGCATCTTCGTCCGCGCCCGGAGCTTCGCCGAACAGGATCAGCCGGGCGTGCGGATTGCCCACGCCAAACACGACATGGGTGCGCGTCAGGTGCAAGTCGCAACGGATACAGGTCAGCGCCGGTTCGCGCAACGCGGCGAGGGCCAACGCCGGGTCGCTGGAATCGTAGGCCGGGCCGGCCGCGTCTGCCGGGGTCACGGCGCGTAAGGAGATTTCGGGATCAGCCGCCATGGGGAGTACCTCCTATAGGTAGGATAGAGTCGGCAAGGGGCAAGCAAGAAAGATGCCTTGTGCCGCCTACATCTTTCGACCGATCTTGCCGCAGCAGGCAGTTGAGCTATTGACAAGGATCGTTGCCTGTAGTATTGTTTAGCAGAGCTAATAAATAACGGGGCTAATCAATGCTACCGCTAATGAATAGCCGGGCTAAACATCGTTGATTGGTCCAGCTAGAGAGATGAAGAGCTATGGCAGCAAACCTGATCGATAACTACACAGTGGACAATGGGGTAAGTCCCGCTGTAGACCAGACAGCGCAACGTCTGATGAACGTAATTCCGGCGATGTTTCGCCAAATGAAAAACGATGCCCGCGAAGACCTGCCGCCTGCGTTTTGCGATATGGGGGAAGGCCAAGTGCGGATTTTACATATGCTTGGTCAGCAAGAGTTCAACATGGGCGAGTTGGCCGAACGAATGCACGTCACCGCGCCCACTGTTTCGCGCACCGTAGACAATTTAGTGGCCCGTGGCCTTGTGGACCGCTACTCCGATGCCAACGACCGACGCAAAATCTGGCTGCGCCTCACGGGTGAAGGCGATAGTTTGGCGAGGAAAATGGAACTCGGGTTCCGCAGCGCCATGGAGCGCTTTCTGCAACCCCTGACCGCCGCCCAATTGGCAGTACTAAGCGCGGCGTGCGATACCCTCGAAGGATTGCTCGCCACCGACCGAATGACCGATTCGAAACCTATAGCATCCTCCACAACGGTGCGAGGAGAGGAGTCTCTCAATGGCAACTAGCACTACGGCGGTACGCACGCCGGCGGTAAGTAACACTAGCGCAGCCCCTACGAAAAATCTGCTCGTCGTGATGAGCGGCGTGCTGCTCGGCATTCTGTTGGCCGCGCTCGACCAGACCATCGTCGGCCCGGCCATGCCCAAGATCATCGGCGACCTGAACGGCTTTGAGCATTACGCCTGGGTCTTCACCGCCTATATGCTTACCTCGACCATCTCGGTGCCGATTTTCGGCAAACTGGGTGATATGTATGGCCGCAAGTGGTTTTTCATCGGCGGCATCGTCGTCTTCCTCATCGGTTCGATGCTCTGCGGGCAAGCAACCGACATCTGGCAACTGATCGGCTTCCGTGCCCTGCAAGGGCTGGGCGGCGGCATCATGTTCGCGAACGCTTTCACGATCATCGGCGACCTCGTGCCACCAGCGGATCGCGGGCGTTGGCAAGGGATGTTCGGCGCGGTGTGGGGACTGGCAAGCGTCTTAGGCCCCACAGTTGGCGGCCAGATCACCGATAACCTGAACTGGCGCTGGGTGTTTTATGTCAACGTACCGGTGGGTCTGATCGCTCTGGCCGTGCTGCTGACGACTTTCCCCAACATTAAACCCGCCGGTCTCCGCAAGTCCATTGACTGGGCCGGCGCAGGCACGCTCATTGCCGGCCTCACGCCGCTGCTGGTGGCCCTTTCGCTGGGCGGTAGCAAAGACTGGGCCTGGGGCTCGGTCAACACGCTGGGGCTGTTTGGCGTGGGCGTGGCCTTCCTGCTGGCCTTCCTGTTTGTCGAATCGCGGGCCAAAGAGCCGATTATCCCGCTGGATCTGTTCAAGAACCGCACCTTCACCCTATCGGTTGTCACCGTCTTCCTGACCGGCGTGGGGATGTTCGGCGCAATCAGCTATATCCCGCTCTTTATCCAGGGCGTGCAGGGTGATAGCGCCACCAGTAGCGGCAATGCCATCACGCCGATGATGCTTGCGTTGGTAGCGGCCAGCGTCATTTCCGGCCAGCTCTTGAGTCGCACCGGTAAATATCGTATCCTCGGTATCGTCGGCATGACTCTGCTAACCGTGGGGCTATTCCTGCTCTCAACCATGAGCCTGACGACGGATCGCTGGCAAACGATTATCTTTATGGTCATCATGGGCTTTGGCTTGGGCATCGCCATGCCGCTCTATACCCTGGTCGTGCAAAACGCCTTCCCCGCTAACCGCTTGGGCGTGGTGACATCAGCGACGACGTTCTTCCGCTCCATCGGCGGCACCGTCGGCATCGCCGTCCTCGGCTCGGTAGTCAACAACCGCTTCCAAGGCGAAACCGTGACCCAGTTAGCCAAGCTGAACCCCCAACTCGCCGGGCGCATCCCCGCCGCAATGCTGAGTAACTTGAACCCGCAGGCGCTGGTCAATCCGCAGGCGCAGGCGACGATCAAAGCCACCATCGAGGCACAAGGCGCACCGGCTGCGGTGGCCCAAACCATCGTCAACACGCTGCTGGATGCGATGCGCCCCGCCCTGGCGACTGCCACCACTGAAGCCTTCCTGATCGGCGGTGGCGTGCTAGTCATCGCTATCGTGGCAACCGCCTTCCTGCGCGAGATCCCGCTTCGCAAGAGCAACGGCCCGCCGCCCGGCGTGGAAATGGCCGAAGGCGCGAATCCTGAAGCGGTTGAGGAGAACGTAGACCTGACCACTGCCGAACCCCGCGAACCCGTGCTCGTTTAGCCATTCACCAGGGGCGGGTCAGTGACCCGCCCCGCCTCGCGTTTCACCTTTCCCTCCCGCAAAGCAATCCAACAGGAATGCTGCGCTCGTAACCTTTGTGAAATTTTGCACATAGTAATGGTGCGACCTAAATGGATCGTTTGACGTATTGGATGATAGTGTTTGGCTCCTGCGCCAATGGGTTTCATATTTGCCAAACGGCTATGCAGTTTGCCGGCTAAAAATTAGTGGAAATCGGGGTAATTGAGAGGAACGTATTATGCACTTTATTACCAAGGGGGCGTTAAATCGGGTTGCCGTCGTGCTGTTGCTGGCGGTGTTTGTCATCGTCGGCGGCATTGTCGCGGCCACCGGGCTGAAAAGCGAATTGCTGCCTAACATTGATATTCCCAGCATCACGGTGTTCACCGTCTATCCCGGTGCAGCACCCGACGACGTGCTGCGCGATGTAACCACGCCCATTGAGCGGGCTGTGGCGGGCACCGAGAACCTGAAAAGCACTAGTTCCACCTCCAATGATAGCGTGTCGTTCGTGACGCTCTCCTATGAGTATGGCACGAACATGGACAAAGCCCAGCAGAAGGTGCAAGATATCGTCAATCGGCTGGTGCTGCCCAGCCAACTGCCGCAGAAGCCGACCGTGGGCCGCTTCAACTTCAGCGACATCCCGCTCGTCGCCTACACAATCAACACCACCGACAGCAGCCCCGATGCCCTCAGCACCCTGCGCCGCCAAGTGAGCGACCAAGTGCTGCCCGAACTCCAGGGCGTGGCCGGCGTGAACTCGGCCTCGATCAGCGGCGGCTCCAACAAGCAGATCCTGATCACGCTGGACGAGAAAAAGCTGGCCGACAAAGGGCTGACCGCCGCGCAGGTGCAAGGCGTATTGCAAGCCAATAACGTCAACTTCCCGGTCGGCACCATTGTCAACGCCGGCCAGAGCGTGCCGGTGGTGGTGAACCACGAGTTCACCTCGGTGGACGACCTGCGGAAGATCGTCGTCGGAATGCAACTGCCCGCCGGCAGCGGTGCGCCGGGCGGCACGGGTG
>JALYUO010000815.1 GCA_030853735.1 Chloroflexota bacterium | reverse complement strand
GGCTGCGGCCGGCCCCGCCGCGAACACCCAGGCCACTCGCGCCCGGCCTGCGCCCGTCGGGGCGATATTGCTCATGTCTACCGCGTCCACGCTGTCCGACCTCTCCCCCAACCCCTCCCCTACGAAGGGAGGGGAGTTTGCCGACCTCTCCCCCAACCCCTCCCCTAAAGCGGGAGGGGGGTTAGACGGGTTCTCTCTGTCCGACCTCTCCCCTGAAGCGGGCGGGGTGTTTGCCGATGTCTCCCCCAGCCCCTCCCCTACGGAGGGAGGGGAGTTAGACGACCTCTCCCCCCACCCCTCCCCTAAAGTGGGAGGGGGGTTAGACGGGTTCTCTCTGTCCGACCCCTCCCCCTACCCCGCCCCTAAAGCGGGAGGGGAGTTAAATGGGTTCTCCTCCCCCTCTCCCTTCAGGAGAGGGGGTCGGGGGGAGAGGTCGTCCGTCACCGCCCCTATTGTAGCACAGCCGGGCCGTTTGTGGTAAGCTACAGCCACCGACCCCCTGCGGCGGCCCAACGCTGATCCTGACCAGGAGAGACCCGATGCCCATCCGTTTGCTGACCGGGGACCAGAAGATCGAAGACGATGCCGCCGCGCGCGCCTGGATCGAAAGCCACACCACGCCCGATGGCGATCCGCAAGCCGCCTGCCCACCCTTCTGGCTTGACATTATTGAACCCGACCTACCAGCGATTGACTGGCTAGCCGAGCAGTTCCGCTTCCACCCCCTGACCATCGAAGACCTTAAAAGCCCCAACGAGCGTGGCAAATTGGAAACCTACGATAGCTATCTATTCCTGATCGTCCATGCGGTGGACGTGGAGAATGTGCCGCCGGCCACGCGGGGCACGAACCCGGCCCAAGCGGGCCGCGTCGAACCGCGGCACTTGCCCCACCCCGGCCATCAGCACCCGCAGCCCACGACCAGCGCCGAGCAGAGTGGCCCCAAGCCGACCGCCAACCCGATCTGCGAAATTGACAGCCATGAACTCCATGCCTACCTGAGCCAAAACTACCTGATCACGGTGCATGATCCCAAGATGCGCCCAGCGGAAAAAGTATGGGCGCATACGAATGACCGCAGCCCCACCGGCGAACGCCACCCAATGGCCCACGGGGTAGATTTTTTGCTCTACCGCCTGCTGGACAACACCGCCGACACCTATTTTGCGGCGCTGGAAGTGACCGCCGATCAGATTGATTTTCTCGAAGACAGCGTGGTGGAGCGGCCCGACCGCCAGTTGCTGGAAGATGTGTTTGTGATCAAGCGCAACCTGATGACCATCCGCCGCCAAGCCACGCCGATGCGCGAGGCGCTGAACATCCTGAGCAATCCCGGCACACCGTTTGTCCAGGAGGCCAACAGCCTGTTCCTGCGCGATGTGCATAGCCTGTTGGTGGCGGTCTACGAAAGCGCCGACAGCCAGCGCGACTCGGCGGGCGGCGTGTTGGATGCCTACCTCAGCAGCGTCAACAACAATCTGAGCCTAGTCATGAAGCGCATGACGATCATCGCCACGATCTTCATGCCGATCTCATTTATCGTCGGCTTCGGCGGCATGAACTTCACCAGTTTCATTCCCTACGACAGCCGTCTGATGTTCTGGGGACTGATGGCTTCTCTGGTGCTGACTCCCATCGGGATGCTCCTCTGGTTCTACCGCAGCCGCTGGTTCTAACAGCACAGCCGCCGGCTCCGGCGGCAAGACGCGCCAGAAGTAGAACAGCACCGCCCCCGCCACGGCGACCGGCAGCAGGGCCAGCCACCAGAGCGGCGAATCCAGGCCGGGCGGCGCTTGGGCCGGCAGCAGGAAGCGGGCACTGCCTGCGCCCGCCGTGCCCTGTAAGGTCAGGGTGATCTGCCAGTTGCCGTAGCGCGGCAGGGTCAGCGGGCTGTCGTAGAAGCCGGGCTGTCCGGCCTCCGCCGGCACGGTGAGGGTCAGCGCGTCCGCCCCCAGGCCGCGCGTCCCCGACACCACGCCCTGCACCGCCACTTGCAGCCCGGTCAGCGGGTCGCTGCCGGCCGGGTCGGTCACATAGATGGTGAGCCGCACCTGCCGGTCGTCGAGGGTCGCGCCGGTTTGCAGCACGGCATGATAGGGGCCGGCCACGCCGTCAAACCAGACCGACCCGCCATGCGCCGCCACCGGAGCCGGCCAGAATAACCCCACCAAGCTACACAGGGTCCACAGGGTTTTCAGGGATCGAGAGGCGCTGATTCGTGCTTGTAAGCGCATCTCTCTACCTCAAAGTCCCGCCCCCACATCCTTAAACTTTGTGTCCTTTGGGGTGTAATTATGGTGCGTCAGGCGGCTCCACGACGGCTTGCGCGGCGATCAGTTGGGCCATTGCGCGGTCGGACCGGGCGAGGTTGCGGCGCATGATCACCGCGCCGACGACCACCAACAGCAGGGCCAGCAGCGCCGTGGCGGTGCAAGTGGCGCGGCTATTGAACACTTGCAGGCCCACCCCGCCGATCACACAGAGCAGCACCGTCACCGCCGCGATCATCGAAAGCCCCAGGTTGGCGCAGCCCATCTCGCCGGCGCGCTCCACCGCCGCGACCGCCTGGGTGCGCTCTAGTTCGTCGGGGGCAATGGGTTGCAGCGTGACCGCGCTGCCGCGCCGGGCGATCACATATTCGCTGCCGCAATGGGTGCAGGCCACATAGGTCGCACGGGGCGGCAAGGCCAAGCGTGTGTCGCAGGCCAGACAACGCACGCGGATCGGTTCGTCCATCATACGATCATTATAGCCGATCCTGCCCGAATGCGGAATGCGGAATGCGGAGTGCGGAATGGCGACGGATTTCACCACGGAGACACGGAGACACGGAGATTTTTATGGGGTGGTAGGCGGGGCGGTGCTCCGCGCCGTGATCTCCCCTCTCCCCTGCGGGGTAGCGGGAGAGTCACGGAGGTGGTGAACTCGCCTGCCGGGGGCACTTGAGACTCAAGCACACCAAACCTCAAAGAGCCGAATCTCTTTGCCGCAAGCGCAACAGGTGCCATTCCAGGTAGCTGATGAGCAAAAGTACGGCCAGAACGGAAAGCACAGTACCCACAATTATGAGAGGAACTAGGAAGCTTACCTCTTGTGGCAAGCCCAGGAATATAAGAGAACCCGCTAGAAGCATACCGCCATACGCTGGCAGGAATGGTATAAATGTGACCGCATTGATGATCAAATGTTCCTGTGTACTCTGACTTGTCGTGGATCCCGGCGACAACAGATTACTGAGTATCAACAACACGGTCATCAGGACCAACCAAGCAATCGTAGAGAACACTATATCAGGCATCAGTAAAGGCAACTGTAGGGCAAACCGAAGCCGAGGCTGTGTGCGGCGGTAGCTTCTAACTGCATATAAGACTAATAAGCCATAAATAGGAACTGCGAACAGAATGGAAAATAGAAGCATAGGTTCCTCCAAGCGTTAGCCGAGGGCGAGGCGGCCTTGCTGGTCGGGGGCGGGGGCGGGGGCGGATTGGCGGAAGGCGAGGACGCGCGGCGGCATCTGCACCCCTTTGCCGGCCAGCAGGTCGGCTACGGTCAGGATCTGGATGGCCGGGTAGCGTTGGGCCCAGTTTTTCGATTCGTAGAAGCCTGCCGCCGTGGCCGCCTGTTGCATGGGCGCGCTAGGCGGTTCGAGGGTGAGGAATACGCCGATGGCGGCGCGCTCGGTTTGCAGGGTGCCTTGCAGATCGCGGATGTCGGTCGGCCCAACATGACCGCTCTTGACCTGCACGATCACCTGCTGCGGCTGGGTGCCGTCGTCTACGAAGGGGATCAGGCCGTCTACGCCGCGGTCGCGGCCCTTTTTGCCGGTCTTGCCACCCGCCGGCCCGCCGACGGGTTGGGCGCGCACCAGCGACAGCGCCCACCACTGGAACTGATAGCGGTCGGCAGCGGCGAGGTGGTGCGCGCCGGCTAGGTCTTTCGGTTCGCCCACCACGGCGTAGCGCAGGCCGGGGAACATCCCTTCGAGGCGGATGCGTTGCAGGGTGATGCTGAGGTGGGTGATGTCTATGCCGATCCAGCGGCGGCCCAGCGTTTGCGCGGCGGCGATGGCCGTGCCGCAGCCGCAGAAGGGGTCCAGCACCCAGTCGCCGGGGTTGCTGCTGGCCTGGATGATGCGCTCTAACAGGGCCAGCGGCTTTTGCGTCGCATAACCTAACCGTTCGCTGGCTTTAGCGTTGAGCGGATCAATATCTGACCAGATTTCTTGGATAGGACTACCTGCTACTTCATCCAAATATCTTTTATAACGCGGCCAGCCACCTTTAACAGGCCAATAGATCCGGCCTTGTTTGTCCCATTCATCTAGTTTTTCAACCGTAGTAGCCCAGTGATTGCCTTTTGTAGCGGGATCAAACCCGCGCCAGGGTAAACCGGAGGAGCCGCTTCGTAATCCACGTCCTGTAAGATCGGACAGAGTATAGCGCCGCCCGTCGCTATCTTGATTCCGATAATGGCTATCAAGTAGTTCCTGAGAATGTTCAATATAATGTGCGTTCCATGTGTAAATCTCAGATCGGCTATAGAAAAGAATTACATCGTGATTCGGACCCCAACGCTTGGCCGAATTATGAGAGCCTGTACGCTTCCAAATAATCTCATTGCGGAAGTTCTGCGGGCCGAAGATGGTGTCCAGCACCATCTTGAGGTAGTGGCTGGCGGTGGGGTCGCAGTGCAGATAGAGACTGCCGCTGGGTTTGAGGACGCGGTGCAGTTCGACCAGCCGCGCCGCCATCATCACCAGATAGGCCAGCATGGCGTTGGGGCCGAGAAAGGTCCGCAGCGCGCCGACCATCTGGCCCACCGCCGCCGGTGCGCCGCCGCCGATCAGGTCGTGATAGGTGGCTTCGGCGGTCGGCCCCCAAGTCCAGGTATCCTCAAAGGCCAGCAGTTGCGCGTCGTTGCCCGCGCCGCCCGCATCGCGGAACAGCACATTGAAGCTGCGATTGGCGTTAAACGGCGGGTCGAGATAGATCAGGTCCACGCTGCCGTCGCCCACGTATTCGCGCAGGATGGGCAGGTTGTCGCCATAAAAGAGGGTGTTGTCGAGGATGGGTGGGCGGCTCATGGGGTCAGTATAGGCGGCGGCGGGTGGTGTGTCAAGCAGAATGCGGATTGCGGATTGCGGATTGCGGATTGCGGATTGCGAAATGATGACGATGGTGTTCAACACGGAGACACGGAGAGCGATTAGGGTGACGGTTCTGTGGCCTGCCTGTGGCCCGCCCACCCCGCGCTGCTGCGTTCGCTAACCGGCGACATTCTGCGCTCACTGTCGGGGGACACAGCCCCCGCCTATGGGTCCGTTGGAGGGGGCACTGGCGGGGGACACCGCCACCGCCTAGCCGTTCGGGCCGCATTCTGGGCAACTGCGCGGTCCACCCTGTTCACGGCGCAGGTCGGCGGTGCAGCGCCCACACCAACAGCGCATCGGCGATCCAATGGGCCAGCACTGGGCCGAGCAAATTGCCGCCACACCAGCGCCGCAACGCCGTCAGCGCCAGGCCCACCACCGCCGTCGCCAGCAGCCCGCCGCCCACACCCAGCGCGTTCGCATGGCGGCGCAGCACGGGCGGCACGCGGGTCGCCTGGGCCGCGATATTGGTGCGCCGCATGGTGTCCACGCTCACCGCCCAGTGCCAGCCCGCAAAGGTCAGGCTGGTCGCCAGGGCCGGCTGCGGCCACCCGGCCCGCCGCCACGCCTGGTCCAACAGCCCGCGAAAGGCGATCTCCTCGAACAGCGCCACCGTGACGGGCAATTCCAGCCAGATGCGCCGCCGCAAGGCGCGCTGCGACAGCCCGGCAATCGGATCGTAGACTAACGGCTGCCGCAGCACCAGCGGGCGCGCAAAAAACAGCAGCGCGGGGGTCGCCAGCAGCCCGCCGACCAGCGGGCCGCCGAGCAAGCTGCGCCGCCCGCCCGCCCGCTGCACGCCCGCCTCGCGTAGCAGCAGCCC
>JALYUO010000790.1 GCA_030853735.1 Chloroflexota bacterium | reverse complement strand
CCAGTGGGCGGTGGGCAGTTATATTTAAAAAAAGAGATGTGGGCCGTGAGCTGGGGGCCGGGGGCTGTGGGCCGTGAGCCGGGGGCTGGGGGCTAATTTGTAGGAGGGGGCTGTGTCCCCCGACAATGGAGGAGATGAACATGGTGAATGATCTGATGAAAGAAGGCAAGCGGGCCGCGAAACAGGCCGGCAAAGCCGCCCGTAAAGAGGCGATCAAGGCGCTGGGCGTAAAAGAGGCCAGCCGCCGGGGCGATCTGGGCTGGCTACTGCTGGGCATCGGCCTGGGGGCGCTCGTCACCTACCTGATGGACCCCGACCGGGGCCGCCGCCGGCAAGCAATGCTGCGCGACAGTGTGGTGCAAGCCGGCAGCCGCGTGCAGAGTGAGATGCCCAAACTGCTACAGGAAGTCCAGACCAAGATCCAGGCGGTGCCACAAGGCGTGAGCGCGGCGCTCAAAGGCGGCAAGGGCGAGGATGCGCCGCCGGAGGAGGGCGCAGACGGCCCCACCAGCCCAGAGTGGGAGATCGCGCATAACGATGACGGCGCGCTCACCGGCCCGACCCACTAACCCCCCGGTGCCCGATCTGGACCTGCCCGGCCTGACGGCCACGCTGCGCGCCGCCGCTGAAGTGGTGGACACCGAGCGCCGCCTGCCGCACGAGGCAATGGCGGCGCTGCACGAGCGCGGGCTATGGGGCGCACGGGTGCCGGCGGAGTACGGCGGCCTGGGCCTCACGCCCGCCGAGGTGTTCGCGGTCTGCGCGGCCATCGGCGCGGGCTGTGGCGTGACGGCCTTGCTCTATGCCCAACACCTGACCGCGCTGCCGTTCTTGACGCGCTGGGGCGGACCGCACGCGCCCGATCTGCTGGCCGCCTGTGCGCGGGGCACCGCAATCCTGGGCTTGGCGAGCAGTCAGGCCACCCGCTGGCCGAGCGGCCCCACCCAGGCGCGGCACAGCGGCACGCGGGTCTTGGTGAGCGGCACGGTGCCCTGGTTCAGCGGCGCGGGGCTGATGACCCACGCGCTGGTCGCCGCCGACGACCCCCGGCTGGACCCCAGCGATGGGCTGGCGCTGGCGGTGGTGCCGTTCCAGCCGCCTGCCGTGGCCTTTTCCGCGCCGCTTGACCTGATCGTTTTGGGTGGCGGCCAAACGGTCGCCGTTACGCTGACCGACCTAGATGTCACTGCCGGCCTGCTGACTGCGCCGCCGACCCGCGCCGCCGTGCGCGCCGCCATGGACGGCAGCGAAGGCCCGTTGCGTGGCTTCAACATCGGCCTGGCCCAGGCGGCGCTCGATCTGTGCGCGCCCACGCCCTACACCTCGCCGCAGACGCAGGCCGTCGTGGCCTGGCTCGCCACCCGCTTAGGGCACCTGAGCGCCGAACTATTAGCCACGCTGGACGGGGCCACCCGTCCGCCGGCGCTACTGGACCCCGAACTCGCGGTGGCGAGCACGCTCAACCTGCTCTGGGATCTGGGGCGGCTGGTGGTCAGCGCCGGGGCCGGCTCGGCGCTCAAAGTCGGCGCGCCGCACAACCGCCTAGCCCGCGAAATCCTCTACTACCAGGCGCGCACCCCCTACTCGTACATCGCCGGCCTCATCGGGATCCATTTCGGCGTGCTGTGAGGTGGACGCGCCCGGCGACCTCACCCCCCAACCCCCTCTCCTGAAGGGCGAGGGGAGTCTACGCAGCGACGACCCTCATAAGAGGGAACACACTATAGGCCGTCTAACTCCCCCTCGCCCTTCAGGAGAGGGGGTTGGGGGTGAGGTCGTCAGATGCGCCCGCCCGCCGTCACCAGCCACGCGCCGGTATCCCAATCCGAGAGACCGGTGCTGCGGTAGCGCAAGTCGCAGCGGATCAGCAGGTGCGGCCAGGGATGGGCCAGGTAGACGCTGCGGAAATAGGCCGCCAGATCAGGGAAAGCATGGCCGACCGGCGCGGGGAACAGTGCCGCTAGCTCTGGGCGCGTCAGGTCGGTCTCCAGGTCGATCTGGATCACCGGATCGGTCGCCCAGCCGTCATAGACCAGCTCCCATTTCGGCTCCCGCACCGCGCCGAAGTCGGTGATGTCGCCACTGTACTCGTCGTGCGTGGTCGGCAAGACGAACGGCCAGTCCGCGCCGCTCGGATAGCGATAGACGGCAGCGACCGTCACCAGCCCGGCCAATAGGCTATCCCACGCGGCGCGGGTCAAGTGGCGCGCCGGCAAGTTGCAGCCGGTGTGATCTAGCCGCACGACATGGCCGTGCAAGCACGCATAGAGTTCGGCGGGCGACAAGGCCGCAAGCGTTGCCGGCTCCATCTCCTGTGCCGGCAACTCTGCGACGACCGGCGGCACGGGTGATCCGTGGACCGTTGCCGTTGATACTGATGCTAACTGTATTTCCGGGGATATGTAACTCCAATTGGGATTTGTAGCGGTACTAGAGAGCCGTAGCCCACCACACTCCAAGTCCAGCGGCAGATCGGCGGCCAGCAAGACCACCGGCCCCGGCACGTCAGTGGCGACGAAGGATGTGCCCGGCAGGGCCGCACCGGGCGTGACCGGAAGCGTCAGGCCGACGGCTCCCATCAGGCAGTCGGGCACTTCGCCCAGCAGCCGGGCTAGGTCGGCGAAAAAGCGCCGCTCGGCCGGCGTATGGTCGGGAAACAGGTAGGAGATACGCCGGAGACGGGCCAACGACATGGCAACACCAACTTAGGGGTACAAGCGGCCCTGCGTCTGCATCAGCAGCCGGAGATTGATGCCGCTCATCAACAGCCGCAGGCTTTTGGTGTAGTCCATCAATCTCCGGCTGGCGTGCGCCGCCCGTAGCGGATCGGCACTGCCTTCGCGGTTGATCAAGCGATGGATGGTGCCTTCCAGCAGGGTCGCCAAGGCAATCAGCCCTTCGGCGGGTGCGCCGTTGTTGATGCGATCCATGATCACGCGCTCTACATAGGTCTGCATGGGCAGAACATCGTCGGCGGCACAGGTCGCGGCCAACATCTGGTAGGTGGTCACAAAAACCGCCTGGACCGCCGGCGCTGGTAACGTGCTATACCAGGGCACCTGGGCTTGCGCTATCGCCACAGCCTCGCTCGCCAGCGTGTCGAGATGCGCGAGGATCAGATCCGATAACCACAAGCCGACGGCTTTCGACATACGACGGTCCCTTCACAGCACCTTACCACCAGCAGGGCCCTAGCCCCCGCCCGGCCCATTATCCCATGAACCGCCGGCGGTGTCAACAACGGCAACCTTACATACGTTCTCGCGTTGCAGCGCGGTGGGCGGGCTGCGGGCCACCCGCCCGGACTGTGGGCGCGGCCTCCCGGCCGCGCTGGCGCGTGGCATACCCCGATCTACTCGTCTGCTACCCCACCGGTGCGGTCAGGGTAGGCTTGCGCGGCCAGGAGGCCGCTCCCACCGTCCGACTCATTCCGCTCCCTAAGCCCGCCGACGTGAGAACGCATAAGCCCTGACCTTACAGCATCCTTACAAAGTGCTTGCCGAAATCCTCGATCTGTGCTACCATTTAGCTGGGCACCGGCTAAGTGTGAGCCGCCGGCCCTGTATAGCGCCTGGGCCGGTCACCCGGTGCTAGGCGGATTGGAGCATCCCCATGCCGGAGCCTGCCGCATCACCCGCCCCTAACGCCCTGCCCCCTGCCGCCCAGTTGCTGAACCTGATCCATGGCTATGCACCCAGCCAACTTGTGTATATCGCGGCCAAACTCATGCTGGCCGACCATATCAGCCGGGGCGTGCAGACCACCGCCGACTTGGCCGCCGCCACCGGCACCCCGGCGGAGCCGCTGGGCCGGGTGCTGCGCGGGCTGATCAGTTGCGGCGTGCTGGCCGAGGCCACCGACGGCGCGTTCAGCCTGACCTCTATCGGCGAAAAGCTGCAAACCCTGGTGCCGGGGTCGTTGCACGGCCTAGCGCTTATCCACGGCGAACTCTTCTATCCGGCTTGGGGCCGGCTGCTGTCGAGCGTGCAAAGCGGCGACAACGCCTTTGAGCAGACATTCGGCACCGATTTTTTCAGCTACCTGAGCGACCGGCCCCACCTGGATGACATTTTCAACAACTTCATGGTCAGGCTGGCAACGCCCACCGCACAAGCCCTGCTGGCCGCCTACGATTTCAGCGCGGCCCGGCGCATCGTGGATGTGGGCGGCGGCTATGGCACCTTGCTGGCTCCCATTCTGGCGCACTATCCACAAGCCAGCGGCGTGCTGTTCGATACCGCGCCCATTCTCGACGGCACCGAACACTTTTTCGCGGCAGCCGGGCTAACGGCTCAGTATGAAGCGGTGGCCGGCGACTTTTTCGCCGGGGTGCCCGCCGGTGACCACTTCCTGCTCTGCCAGATCCTGCACGACTGGGATGACGAACACAGCCGCCGCATCCTGGAAAATTGCAACGATGCCATCAACGAAGCAGGCAAGCTGCTAGTGATTGAGCGCCTGCTGCCGGAGCGCATCGTGCCGCCCAGCGAGGTGATCGAGTACGATGTGAATATGCTGGTGTTGGGCAGTGGGCGCGAGCGCACCGAAGCCGAATACCGGCGCTTGCTGAGTGGAGTCGGCTTCACCGTCACCCGCGTCGTGCCGCTCATCGGCGACAAATGGCTGCTGGAAGCGATTGCCGACGGCGCGTGACGACCTACCGCGCAAAGGGCGTAGGGTGTAGTCGCGCACGGCTGTGCGCCGTACTTGTGGCATCGTCTGCTCAATCCACCACTCGCTGCCGGTCGGGCGTAGTCGCGCACGGCTGTGCGCCGTACTGGTGGCCCGGCAGCCGATCTGTGGACCCGACCGTGAGCCGACGCGCAGCAAGTAGGCAGGAACAGGCGAAACGGGGTTTGCCGCCCGGCCACAAGTACGGCGCACAGCCGTGCGCGACTACACCCTACGCCCTACCATTGCAGCCCGCCGACTGCACAGCGACACGCTCCTTCAATCCAATCTGTACTTATGACGACCATCTTTGCGTAGGCTTCCCCTGCCTCTGTAAGGCAGGAGGTTAGGGGTTAGGTCGTCACGCCCAGCTTATCCGCAAGCACCACCAGCACCAGCGAGCGCGGCCCCACGCCCACCTGCGTTTGCACCGCAAAGCCGGCGGCCCGCAAGCGCGCTTCTAACGGACCGAACGCTGGGCCGTGGCGAAACGCCGCGATCAGCGCCTGACGACGCGCTTCTCGGTCGCCCCCCGCACGCGGCTGGCCGTAGACCAGGCCGGTCAGCCGGTCGAGCAGGCTGGTGCGGCGATCCACCGGCAGCACCACGCCCACCGGCACCACCACCAACCGCCCGCCGGGCCGCAACACGCGCGCGATTTCAGCCAAAGTCGTCGCGGCGAAAATATAATCGCTGGGAAACGTGCTGACCACGGCATCAAACGCCGCCGCCGCGAACGGCAACGCCTCGCTGCGGGCACGCACAAGGCCGCACGGCGCACCCGCCCGCACCGCTTTGCGCCGCGCCACGCGCAACATGGCCGGTGACAGGTCTACCCCCACCGCGTCATAGCCCGCTGCCCGCAAGTCGGCCTGCAAATCGCCGGTGCCACAGCCCACTTCCAGCACGCGCCCGCCCAGGCCCGCTAACGGCGGAATCGCCGCCCGCTGCCAAGTGCGCCACTGACCCGCGAAAAAGGTGCCGCTCACCCAGTCGTAGGCCCAAGCGAAGGGGTTATAGAGCAGCCAGAAGGCGCTGCCCAGCAGTCGGCGGTGCAGGCGTGCGAGGAGCCGGACAGCCGGCGGGTTGCGTTCCATCTACCACTGGAACGAGGCGCGCCCGGATCTTGTACGCCCAAGCGTGCTTCACCGTCGCCGGCGGACGGCACGACCGCAGCGGCAGCTGCCTGCGCGGTCCTGACGATCACGCCGCCAGGGCCGGCTTAGGGTGCAGGTACGATATAGAATGCGGGCAGAGGTGCCGAGCATAACAGCGGGCAAGATTCGCAGGCCCGATAACAGCCTTGGCCGGGCGGCGGGAGGGTTAAATAGAGCAGGCGCGTGCCGTCCGGTGACCAACGCGGTGTAGTGATCTGGCTGCTTGCAACGTCATCAGGGCCGCCTGCGGTCACGCGGATCGTTGTCGTGCTCGGCACCTTAAAGAGATAGGCCGTGGTCATAAAGGGATTCGGCGGCGCGTTCGGTTCGTCTTCGCCGCCGGTCACCCCGAGGAAGGCGAGTTTCTGACTATCGGGGCTCCAGACAGCGGTCTGGGAAGAAAAGCCGTCTGCGGTGAGGATGGTCCATTGTTGTCCATTGGCGCTGACCAACACGGCCTGGAAACCGCCGTTCACGACGGCATTCATCACAAACCACTGGCCGTCCGGCGACCAGTTCCACACATACCGCGCCTCCATACCGGGGGGGTCACCCGCAGGCGCTGCCCGGTCTGCAAGTTCAACAGGTAGACCGTTTGCGGGTCAGAACCGTAGAACGGGGTGCTTGTCGCTTGCTGATCGGTAACGTAGGCCAGCCACTGCCCGCCCGGCTGAACCGCGCCGAAGGCCATGTAGGGGATGTTGCGCTGATCCACCAGATTGCCGCCGGCATCAAAGGTCACCAGCATATTGCCGCCCACATAATTCGCTCCCGATGGCCCGCCCGCGATCCCGCTCACCCGATCCGCGCTCCACCAACGGAACTGGCTCACCCCGGCCGTCGCCGGAGCCGCCTGTAGCACCGGCGGCTGATCCTTCGTGAAGCGCAACAGGTAGCCGGGCAGGAACAAGGTGTTGGTCATGGGCCGCTGCTCGTCAAGCAGGTTCCAAATGCTGTTCGGATCATAGGTCAGCAGCAAGGTGGCGCTGCTGCCGTCCAGATTGGACCAGTAGAGCTTGCCCGCGCTGGTGACATAGACCAGTTTATCGCCGGTGGGTGCCCAAATTAAGGCATGGAGGGGTTCTGTGCTGCCACCACTATTAAGTAGCGTGACATTTGTTGTCAGGACGCTGGCAGGAGCCACGGTGAGG
>JALYUO010000789.1 GCA_030853735.1 Chloroflexota bacterium | reverse complement strand
TGCATGGCCCGCGCCCATTGCACAAACGCCGGGTGGTCGGTCGGCGGCACATCCAGCCGCGCCGCCAGCAGTTCGGCCAACTGCTTCGACGGGCGCAACGCCCCGGCCTCGATCTTCTCAATCGTTTTGACCGAGCAGCCGACCTGGGCGGCCAGGTCGGCCTGGGTCCAGTCATGCGCTTTGCGATGGCTTTTCAGCCAGGGTCCAAACGGCGTGGCCTCGTTCATCCGGTTCCCGCTCTATCGTGACGTGCCCAGCGGCGATTTAGTAGGAGTTTTTATAGGGATTTTTATAGCAGCAACTGTCGGGCTTATTATAGCACTAAACGCTTTCACATGGGCCGCGTTTGTGCTTTAATGGAGGTACGCCGCTTTCGGGTGCGGTCTTGGTCTTTTGCGATGGATTGGCGCTGAGTACAAGGAGGTATCGGCATGGTGGGTATCCAAGCGGCGGCCCCGCGTTCGCTGCGGCGTGTGCTGGCCGGGGTGGGCGGCGTGTCGCTGCTCCTGTTGCTGATCGCCGGCGCACTGCCGGTGCGCTTCGTGGGCGCGGCCAGCTATCGCACCTGGGTGGCCCAGCAGTCGGCCCAGCCCACTGCCGGGCAGACGGTGCGCGTCTGGGTCAACAGCGACACGGCGCTGGGCGAGACGGCCGGCCTGGAATACAACGTCGGCAGTAGCTACACCCGCGTCCTCGGCACCTACGATACCAGCTATGGCGGCGCGAACTGGCGCATTGACATCCCCAGCGGCGTGCAGACGCTCGGCAGCACGGTGCGCTACCAACTGTTCACGCGCAACCAGTCGGGCAGCGACTACGGCTTCAGCGGCTTCAACTGGACCTACACCGTCAGCGATATTCACTGGGCCAGCCTGCTGCACGACACGTTCAACACGACCTATCGCACGCCCTTCGGCGCGCAACCGACCGGCGGCAGCGTCACGCTCAAGTTCCGCAGTGAACACTACAACGTCACCGCCGTCACCGCGCGCATCTATGCGCTGAACGCCGACCACGAGAGCAACACCATGTCGGAAGTGGCGCTGCCCTACGTGAGCAACGACGGCACCTACGATTATTGGCAAAAGACGTTCACCCTGCCGGCCAGTCCGACCATCTGGTACTACAAGTTCAAGGTGCAGCGCGGCAACGACGGCATTAACAGCGGCGCGGGCAGCCTAACCGACTGGTACAGCGACGACTATGCCGACGATCACGACAATCTGCACCAGGGTGGCCCAGGCGTGGCCGCGCACAGCGAACCCAGCCAGAGCTTCCAACTGAGCATCTACAGCAGCACTTTCACCACCCCGGCTTGGCTGCAAAACGCGGTCGTCTACCAGATTTTCCCTGACCGCTTCCGCAACGGCGACACGACCAACGACCCGCTGGCGAACAATCGCTTCTTCTACGGCACGATCACGGCGACCATGCACAGCACCTGGAACCAAGCGCCCGAAGACGGCCGCGTGACCGGCCAGTATAACCGCGACTTTTTCGGCGGCGACCTGCAAGGCGTGATCAACAAGCTGACCTACCTGCAAGGTCAGGGTATCACGGCCATCTATTTCACACCCATCGTCAAAGGCAGCAGCAATCACCGCTATGATGCCGACAACTATGAGGACGTGGACCCCTATCTCGGCAACCCGGCCCTGTTCCAGACGCTGGCGACCCAGGCCGCCGCCAAGGGCATCCATCTGATCCTCGACGGGGTGTACAATCACACCTCGTCGGACAGCCTCTATTTCGACCGCTACCACCGCTACGCCTCAGACGGCGGCTGCGAATCGTTGTCGTCGGTCTATCGCCCCTGGTATAGCTGGAACAACAGCACCGTGCCCTGCAACGACACGAGCTACAACGGCTGGTTCGGCTATGCCAGCCTCGCCGTGATGGACAAGACGCAGGCCAAAGTGCGCGACTACATCTTCGGCGGCTCCAACAACACGCTGCTGCCGCCGGGCACGACGCAGAACGTCACGCAATACTGGTATGGGCTGGGCGCGGGCGGCTTCCGCTTCGACGTGGCCGACGATGCCAGCTTCCACCACAACTACTGGCAGGCGTTCCGGCCCAAATCACAAAGCTACAAGAGCGACGCGCCGCTGATCGGCGAAATCTGGCCCGATGCCAGCCCCTGGTTGCTGGGTGATGAACTCGACTCGGTGATGAACTATCGCTTCCGCAAGAGCGTCCTCGGCTTCGCCCGCGCGCCCTATAGCTGGACCGACAACGACAACAACGGCAGCAACATCCTGGCCCCGCTCAAACCGTCGGAGTTCGACACCGCGCTGCGCTCGATCCGCGAAGACTACGCGCCCGCCGCGCAATATGCGATGATGAACCTGATCGACAGCCACGACACAAACCGCGCGCTCTATGTGTTGAAGTTCAGTGGCGACCCCGATCTGACCCTGGCGAAAGCGCGCTTGAAGCTGACCGCCACCTTCCAGTTCACCTATATCGGCGCGCCGACCGTCTACTACGGCGACGAAGCGGGGCTGTATGCGCCGGGTCAGGTGGATAGCGGCGGCATCGTGCAGGATGATCCCTACAACCGCGCACCGTTCCCGTGGGACGACAAGCCCGGTACCTACGGCAGCGAAGACCACAGCCTGGAGAGCTATTACGCCAAGCTGGGCACCATCCGCAACGCGCACTCCGCACTCCGTACCGGCGACTTCCGCACGCTGCTGACCGACGACACCAATCTGGTCTATAGCTTCGGACGCAGCGATGCCAGTGAGAAGGCCGTAATCGCGCTCAACAACAATACCGGCACGCTGGGCAGCGTCAGTATCCCGGTGAGTGGCTACATCGCCAACGGCACCGTGCTGACCAACGCGCTGACCGGCGCAACCTACACCGTGAGCAACGGCGCGGTGGTAGTGTCCAACTTCGCGTCCAAAGGCGCGGTGATCCTCAGCACCAAGCCATAAACCCTGTTTCCTTTTGCTCCCCAAAGAGAGCCGCCCGGTGCCCATCCGGCCGGTTCTCTTCTTTTGCCTTTTCTTTTTTCAACACGGAGACACGGAGACACGGAGATGCCGATGGGGTGTTGGGGAACCGCGCCGCATGATTGATCCACGCAGGACACGCAGGATCACGAAGACGATCTGATCCGCGAAGGACGCGAAGGGTGTTGGGGAACCGCGCTACATGATTGATCCACGCAGGACACGAAGGATCATGAAGCAGGGGTTAAAGCACGGGCTGACTATTTTTGCCGTATTCCTTAATACTCCTACAAAAATCCTCCGTGTCTCCGTGTTGAAAAAACCGTGCCTGTGTTGCAAATCGCCTGTTTGACGCTGCTGAAAGGGACATGGTACAATGAGGCGCGCAACACACTGCACTTTCAACTTGCGACTTTCAACTTTTCGCTTGCTCTTGTAGCGTTTCGCGATAGCTGGCTTCTGTGACGACTGAGCCGTTGACCATACCGCCTGGTGCTTATCTGGCCGGTTCGCCTCTTTTGCCCAGTGAAGTCTATCAAAAAGATGACTTGGCAAAGTAGCAACTTTATGGTATTATAGCTAGGTAGGAACAAAAGTCTGCTATGTTATGGATGACTACGACCCAGTGAGACTTACCAGTGTGGGTCACTTCAGCAACTAACAGTAATCCTAAACAATTGAGGTGAATTGTTATGCGCGTACAAGATATGACTGTAGAGTGGCTTAAGAATATAAAATTTGAAATACAATCTGTAACTAAGCCGCCAACAATAGAAGGAGTTATACTGAAGGATTTGAGTGTTATTTTAGATGGAAGAGGTGAAGTAACTGAGCTGTGGAGTAAACCTTGGCTACAAGATGGTTTTATAGTAAGTGATCATGTCTATCAAAGTGCAACTGATTATGGAGTTATAAAATGTTGGCATCTCCATGATATCCATACAGATCAGTTTATAGTTACTCGTGGAAAACTCCAAGTTACACTTGTTGATTTGCGGGAGGATTCACCAAGCTTTGGTCATGTAAACGCCATCTTCTTGGGAAGCCTGAAACCACGCTTGATCAAAATTCCACCTGGGATTAT
>JALYUO010000754.1 GCA_030853735.1 Chloroflexota bacterium | reverse complement strand
TCAGTGTCGGCGTGCGGGTTAGCGTCGGCGTGCCAGTCGGCGTGCGGGTTAGCGTCGGCGTAACCGGCGGAGTCTGGGTGCGCGTCGGCGTAACCGGCGGAGTCTGAGTGCCCGTCGCCGTGTTGGTCGGCGTGACGGTGAAGGGCGTACCTGTCGCCGTAGCGGGCACCGGGCGGGGCGTGCGCGTCGGGCGTGCGCCCACATCGTAAAACATTTGATCGCCGCAGCCGCGCGGCTGGCCGTCCCAGTAGCCGGCGAAGTTGTCCAGCACATTCGCCATCAATTGTTCAAGCCGGTGATCGGCATCGTTCGACAGATAAGACACCTGAAAGCCCGGTAGGGGCACGCCGGGCACGCGACTGGAATGATCGATCATGCCCCACGACCAGTGAATGCTGGCGGCCGCAAACACGCGCGACCCGCTCGTGCTGGTGTAGATCGTGGAGTTTTGCGGTGAGGCCACGCCGTTGTTGCCGATAATACTGCCGGTAGACAGCAGTTCCAGGCCCGCCGGCGCACGGCCGTTGTTACGGAAGCCGTCCCATTCTTCACCGACCACATTGTTGACCTGATCGCCCGCTTGCAGGCCGGTGCAGTCAAAGTACCAGCGGTTCGGCGGCGCACTCAACACCCACGGCGCATTGTACAGCACATCGTCATAATAAGACTCATAGCTGACCCCGACCAGCGCATTCTCCGGCCGGTTGAGCAGCGGGTCGTCAAAGGTGACAGTCACATTGGGAGCAGTATGCATGGGGTCCAGATTGTTATCTTTGTAGCAGACAATGACGCGGTTGGCCCCGACCGGCGAATTTTCCAGCCGGATATTCCAATAGGACTCGTTGGCTGAGGCGAAAGCGATATTGACCCCGGCGGCCAGGGCCGCCTCTACATTGTCGCGCTCCCCCCAACTCCAATATTCGTCGTGACCCACAGTGAGAAAAACCCGGTGGTTGCGAAGAATGTTGGGGTTCGCCACACGATCCACATCGCTGATATAGGTCACGTCATAGCCCGACGCTTCCATCCAACGCACCATGTCTACATCATGCACAAACAACGAGCCGGTGCCCGCGCCGCTGTTGTAAGGCCGGTCGAAGGAGACTTTGTAGGCACGGGCGCGCCCCTCGCCATTGCCGGAGAAATAGAGGCTCTCGCCGCCGTAGCGGTTATACGCCTGATTGGTCTTGGACGACTCGGAGACCACAATATCGGCGTTATAACTGTCGTTCCGCACGGTAAAGTAGACGAAAAAGCGGTAGCCGTTGTTCGAGTCGAGACGCAGCAGATAGATGCCGCTGATCCAGTTGGCATCGGTCGGGATGCTAAAGGTATTCCACGGGCATTCGACTAGGCCGGTCGCCGCATCGCGGGTGCAAGTGGGCGTATGGGTGGTGATCGGGATGCCGCTATAGGTCGCATATTGGCGTGCGCCATGATCACCATAGTAGCCGAGGCGATACAGCACCGCCGACAGGGAACTGCCACTGCCCTGCACCGCGATGTTGATCGGGTCGCCGGCGTTGACGCTGGTGGCTCCAGCATAAGCGGCGAGGTTGTTGATGTTGTAGTTGCCCACAACCGCCCAAGTATCGGTGCCCGGCAGCGCATTTTCGGTCGTGATGCGGTTGCTGGTGGCCGGGCGGGCACGTTGCGCCAGCGTGGTCGCCTGGGCCGGCCCACTGCTGGACAATCCTACTATCCCGGCCACGATACTGCTCAACAGTAACACGATTCCCGCCACCCTCCAGCGGCCGGTGCTTCTGCGCCCACGTTGCATTGCCAACCCCTTTCGTTATAAACCCACCTCGCCGACCGCATATTTTACGTGCGTCTAATAGATAATACCACAAGCAAGGGGCAATCTAATAGGAATTGACGCAAATTTGGGTCACGATGTAACAAAGCCGCCGCCGCCGGACCTAACCCCCCCAACGACCTTCCCTACGCAGGAAGGAAGAGTCTACGCAGCGGTAGGTTAGGTGTTGTAATCAGGAGCAGAGTGTCATCCGTCTTGCGCCCCCTCCTTCGTAGAGAAGGGGGAGTCTACGCAGCGGTAGGTTAGGTGCTGTAATCAGGAGCGGAGCATCGTCCATCTTACTCCCCCTTCCTTCGTAGGGAAGGGGGTTGGGGGGTTAGGTCGGCTAGCCAATACGATAGGATAACAGGCTACTGGCCCAGTCACCCTGCGTTGGGTCAGCCGGCGGGCGGCGCAAGCGGGCATCGCGCGTGGCGGCGGGGCCGCTGAACGCTTCCTGGACCAGGCTGTGCAGATCGAGCGGGGCGGTGGCGGCAAACAGCAGCACCCGGTCGCGCGCTGGAGGGTCGCCGGGGGGCGCGGCGGTGGTTTCCACCCGGAAGCCGTAGCTCGCTTCCGCGCCGGCGGGCGGCCATTGCTGACCAGGGGCTAGACGTTCGCTCGCCTCAGCCCCCGGTAGCGGCCACAGTTGCTGCACCGACCCATCGGCGGCGAAGCGCAGCAAGCTGTAGTAGAGCGGCGGGCCGGCGGGGGCGGCATAGGTGAGCACGACGCTGAACTGGTCGAAGGAAGCCAGCACCGGTTCGCCCGCGCCGGCGGGCAGGCCGTCCGGCAGCCATAGCCGCGCCTGCAACGCCCGCGCCACGCCGGCCACCGGGTTGTGCCGCGCCAGCCCATCGCGGAAACGCGCCAATAACTCTAAGTTCTGAGTTCGGAGTTCGGAGTTCGGAGTTAGTCCGTTCGCCGGGTCGGTAGGCAGGGGGCCGAGGGCGGGGGCGGGGGTGGGCAACGGGTAGCCGTCCGGGCCGAGCGCATGGATGGCGAAAGTGACAGCTTCCGGTCCGACGGTGGCGGTCACATCGGGCGCGTCGCCGGCAGCGACGATTTGCAGCAATGGGCTGGCTGCGACCGCCGCCGCAACGCCGGCGACGGTGTCCTCCGGCACGCCGGCACGGCTCCCGACCGCCACGCGCAGTTGCCGCCCGGTGTAGACCGGCAGAACGACCAGCGCACGGGCATGAGCCGGCAGCACGGCACTCGGCGGGTGGTCGAAGGTCGCGCGGGCGACCAGCGGGTAGACCTGGGTCACGGTGGCGGTGCCCAGCGCAGTTTCGCCGCCGAAAGGCGCGTCGGGCGTGGCGGTCGGGTTGGGATATACCGCGATGCCGCTGCCGGGAGCCAGCCCACGCGCACTGCCCGCGCCCAGCAGCAGGCCCGCATTGTCCATCTGCGCGACCGGCAGCCAGTCCACCGGACGGGTTGCGCCGCCGAACAGTTGCCGATCCAAGGGCCCTTCGCCTTGCGGGTGCTGCGTCGCCTGCTTCATGCTCACGCCGTCGCGCAGCAGCGTCAGCAGATCGGTATAGGTCGCGGCGGGGGCATGGCGCAGGGCGCGCAGCAGGAAGTAGGTGAACAGGCCCACCGTTTGGCCCACCGCCGCCTGCTCCTCCGGCCAGCGCGCGTCCGCCGCCGCCAGAGTGCCCTCGTAGGCCCGCTCGTCGGCGCGGCAGGCGGCCAGCATGACGTACTGCGGATTGCGGATTGCGGATTGCGGATTGCGGATTGGCGACGGTGCGCCCGACCCCACCCCCAACCCCTCCCCTAAAGAAGGAGGGGAGCTAGACGATCTCACCCCGACTTCGGTTCCTATAGGGGGCACGGCGTTCGCGTCTCCCTCCCCCTCTCTCCTACGAAGAGAGGGCCGGGGGGTGAGGTCGTCGCTCTCCCCCGCTCTTCGTAGGAGAGGGGGCCGGGGGGTGAGGTCGTCTCCCTCCCCCGCTCTTCGTAGGAGAGGGGGCCGGGGGGTGAGGTCGGTCCCTAGCTGGCGGGCGACGAGGCCGGGGGGCGCGTCGTCGGCGCGCGTGCCGGTGGCCGAGTGGCAGCAGTCGTAGATCACGGTCAGGTTGGCGGTTTGGGCGGCGAGGCGTTCGTAGTAGGCGTGCTGCTCCGTGTCGAGCCAATCGCCCTGCGGCGCGGCGGCGGCCTGGGGGTCGCGCGAGTCGTAGACCACCAGCGCCTCGTCCTGCCCATCGGTTTCCTCTCCGCTGGGATCGGGCCACTGCGAGCCGTGCCCACTGTAATAGACCAGCGTCGGATCGTCCGGCCCACAGGTGGCGATCAACCCCTCCAGCGCCCAGCGGATATTCGCCCCGCTCGGCAGCCGTTCCGGCGGCGTGCCCGGCGCGGAGGTCAGCAGGGTCAAATCGCTGGGGTCGAAACCGTAGTGCGTTTGCAGCGCCGCCGCCAGCGCCGCCACATCCGCCGCCGGCCCCACCAAATCGAACGGCGGGGCGTAGGCGTGTGACCATTGATACTGCGTGATGCCGATCAACAGGGCGCGTTTGCGCGGCGCGGCAGGGGGCATCACGGCTCCTCCAATGCCCCGACCGGATCGGGTGATCCGCCCGTAGCAGTGGGACCGGGTATGGCGTACATGGCGGCCAAGAGGATACACAACAGCAAACAGGCCGGCACGCTGACAAAGCCCAACGCGAAGGCCACCCCATATAGGATCATGCCAACTCCGCCACGCACACTGAAACGGTGCAAAAGCTGCGCGTCGGTGGTCGGATCGATCAGGCGACGCTTGCCTATCGCGTACCACCAGACGGCATTGAACAAGATACCGCCGACCAAGAAAGAGCCGCTATACAACAGCGCCGCAACTTGCTCATCGGCAGCATGGCCGACGTATTCCGCCACCAGGGCTGTGGGGAACGGCAAGAACGAAATCGCCATCAGAAAGAGGGTGTTGATCATCAGCAAGGTTTGATCGGTACGCTTGATAAAACGAAAGAGACTATGGTGGTTCGCCCAGAAGATGCCGATAGTGAGAAAGCTAGTGACATAGCTCACATAGCTCGGCCATTGGTGCAGCAGGGCCGCCGCCAGTCCACCGTCCGCCCCCTCCACCGGCGCAGGCACCTTAATCTCCAAAATCAGCAGCGTGACGGCAATGGCGAACACGCCATCACTGAAGGCTTCCAACCGCGTGGTACTCATGGCCCAGGTGGGCGCGGTTGCTGGGGTTGCCGGTTGTTGCAAGCGTTGCATTCGTGTCCTCTCTAGCGGCTAGGCGTGCCGGCCACCGGGTTGTTCGGCAGGCGGCGGTTCTGCGCCACAGGCCGGACACTGCCGGCGGCCCTCGTTCCAGCGCACCCCCGCCTCACAACGCGGACACAGCCGCCCGTCCAGCGGATATTGCTCCACCACTGTGCCGTAAGCGAACGGGCCGTTTTTGCGGACCTCCGCCTGCCACGCCGCACGTAAGCGACGCACCCCGTCCGGGTCCATGCTACAGCAGCACCACGCTGCGGCTCTCCGCCGAGTCGAGCGCGTGCATGATGATCGCGAAGTCGGCCAGCGCCGCCGTCGGCAGCACATGGGGCGGCCGGCCTTCGCGCACGGCGGCGGCGAAGTCCACAAACTCGGCGTAGTAGTCCGCGCCGGGTTCGTGCGGCACCCGTTCCACCACTTCGGCGTTGTTGCCGGCCACATCGGTCGAGCGCAGCAACTGGGCCGCCTTTTCGTCCACCAGGATCATGCCTTCGCTGCCGAAGATGCGAAAACTGGAAAACTCGCCTTGCGTGCCTTTGGCCGCGCCGCTAAAGATCAGGCTGCCCAGCACCCCGTTGCGGAAGCGCAAGTTCAGCACCAGCGTATCGGCTCCCTTCATGACCGGATGCACGTCTTTGACGAACGCCTGCACTTGCTCCACGTCACCGCCCAGTACGCGCAACCCGGCGGCATGATGCACCGCCGCGTCGGCCAGCACCGCGCCGCGATACTGGGCATCCTGCCGCCAGGGCGTGCCGGCAAAGCCGCTGGTGTCATCGCTCCACGACATGCCCTCGGCGCTGATCAGAAAGGGCTGCCCGATGCGGCCCTCGTCTAGCCAGCGCCGCGCCTGGGCCAAATCGGACCGAAAGTGGAAGTTCTCGGCGATGGCGACCGTCACCGGCACGCCGGCCAGCGCCCGCACCAGTTCCTGGCCCTGCGCCAAATTCGCCGCCAGTGGCTTTTCGCACAGGACGTGCTTGCCGGCCCGCGCCGCCTCCAGGATCATCCCGGCGTTCAGGTGGATCGGCAGCGAGATCAGCACCGCCTCCACCTGCGGGTTCGCCAACACATCCTGGTACTCAGTCGTGATCAGCGCCGGGTCGGCCCCGATCAGCCGCGCCGTCTCCTCGGCGGCAGCACGGTCCACATCGGCCAGTTGCACGATCTGGAACTGCTCCGGCAAGCGTTGCAACGCCGGCCAGTGCAACCAGCGCACGGCCAAGCCCGCACCGATAATGCCGAGGCGCAGGGGTTGGGTCGGGGGGGTCGGGGTCGCTTTCGCCATAACTTGATTCTTCCTTCCAAATAATTGGCACTACCTCCTACCGAGGTAGATTGCGCTGTGTAAAACAAATCCGCCGGCACATTCGTCCCGTTTACCTATTGACATAGTAGAAGGGATCTGCTATAATCAACTCTCGCCATATGTTAATACGGCTGCCCAAGACACAATAATCCAAGCCCTATGGCCCAATCTGGGTCATGGGGTACGTTGATGTGTCCTATTCGCTTGGGTGGCCGGGCGGCGGAGGACCGGGTGGTGCCGAAACAGCGCGGCACGGATCTCCCCCACGACCAGGGGTGTGGTTTCGGTCTGATACGGCGTATTATAGTCCGGGTCAGGCGCTTTGTCTAGTCAGACGGCTAGATTTTGCCTTTTTGGCTGACGGCCAGGGTCGCTCCCCGGCCTCGTAACCCCAACTCCCGTAAGGAGGGAATCATGGTTCTGACCAACCCGCAAGCCGCCTCCCCCACCCGGCAGACCCTGCATACGCCGGTTCCCGGTGAACTGCCGTTCGGCCATACGCCGCTGGCCGAATACACGGCACCCAACCGCCAGAACTTCGGCCACATTCCGAGTGTGATGGTGATGCCCAACCTGACGCAGATCCAGTTGGACTCGTTCAACTGGTTTCTCAACGAAGGGTTGAAAGAGCTGATGGAGGAGATTTCGCCGATCCAGGACTTTACCGGCAAGAACCTGGAACTGCGCTTCCACGACTTCCATTTCGGCACCCCGCGCTACGATGTGTTTCAATGTCGCCAGCGCGATATGACCTACGGCGCACCCCTGCGCGTGCGCGTGCAACTGCTGATCAAAGAAACGGGCGAAATTAAAGAGTCCGAAATCTTTATGGGCGACTTTCCGCTCATGACCGAAACCGGCACTTTCGTCATCAACGGGGCCGAGCGCGTCGTCGTGTCGCAACTGGTGCGCTCGCCGGGCGTGTATTTCACCGCCACGGAAGACCCGGCCACGGCCCGCAAAATGTTCGCCGCCAAGCTGATCCCCAACCGGGGCGCATGGCTCGAATTTGAAACCTCCAACAAGGATCTCCTATCGGTCAAAGTGGACCGTAAGCGGAAGATCCCGGTGACGATCCTGCTGCGCGCCATTGGCTATGCCAACGACGAAGAGATCGAAGCCCTGTTCACCGACGTGAACACCAACCCGGATCATAATTATGTCAAGGCGACGCTCGACAAGGATACCACGCATAGCGAAGAAGAGGCGATCATTGACCTCTACAAACGTTTGCGCCCCGGCGACCCGCCGACGCTCGACAACGCCAAGAACCTGCTGCAATCGCTGCTGTTCAATCCACGCCGCTACGATCTGGCGAAAGTCGGGCGCTACAAGCTGAACAAGCGGCTCGGCATTGATGTGCCGTTGGCGACGCGCATCCTGACCAAAGAAGACCTCGTGCAGATCGTCGCGCAGATGATCCGCATGAACAACGAGCAGGGCAAGCCCGATGACATTGATCACCTGGGCAACCGCCGTATCCGCGCCGTCGGCGAACTGATCCAAACCCAGTTCCGTATCGGCCTGCTCCGCATGGAGCGCGTGATCAAAGAGCGGATGTCCATCCAAGACCCCGACTCGGTCGCGCCCAACGGCCTGATCAACATCCGCCCGGTGGTCGCCGCCATGCGCGAGTTCTTCGGCGGGTCGCAGCTGTCGCAGTTCATGGATCAGACCAACCCGCTCTCCGAACTGACCCACAAACGGCGCGTCTCGGCGCTCGGCCCCGGCGGTCTCAGCCGCGACCGCGCCGGCTTCGATGTGCGCGACGTGCATAACTCGCACTACGGCCGCATCTGCCCGATTGAAACGCCGGAAGGCCCGAACATCGGTCTGATCGGCGCGCTGGCGACCTATGCCAAGATCAACGATTTCGGCTTTATCGAAACCCCCTATCGCCGCGTGCTGAACATCGTGGACAACACGCCCGACCTCTTGTTGGATCGCCAACTGCGCGAAAACGTCACCGACCCCGACAGCGGCGAGACCATCGCCACGGCGGGCACGCGGGTAGACGAGGCGCTGGCCGCGCGCCTGGGCCGCTCCGGGCTGACGCGCATCAAGATCAAGCCCTTTGTGTCGGCGGAGATCCAGTACCTGTCCGCCGATGTGGAAGACAACTATGTGATCGTCCAAGCCAACGCCCGGCTCGATGAGTTCGGCGAGTTTGTGGACCCGCGTGTCTCGGTGCGCTACAACCAGGAGTTTCTGGAAGAGCCAGTGGACCGCGTGGACTACATGGACGTGTCGCCCAAGCAGGTCGTCTCGATTGCCACCGCGCTGATCCCCTTCCTGGAGCATGATGATGCGAACCGCGCCCTCATGGGTGCGAATATGCAGCGTCAGGCGGTGCCCTTGCTGGTGCCGCAAGCGCCCATCGTCGGCACCGGGGTCGAAGGCCAAGCGGCCCGCGACTCCGGCCAGGTGGTGCTGGCGCGCCACGATGGTGTAGTGACCGCCGTCGAAGCCAACCGCATCGTCATCAAGGACGACGAGGGAGCGGATTACGAATACCTGTTGCAGAAGTTTGTCCGCTCCAACCAGGACACCTGCATCAACCAGCGCCCCAGTTGCGATCTCGGCCAGCGCGTGCAGCGCGGTGACGTGATCGCCGACAGCTCCTCAACCGAAAAAGGCGAGCTGGCGCTGGGCCGCAACATCCTGGTCGCTTTCATGAGCTGGGAAGGCGGCAACTTTGAGGACGCGATCCTGGTCAGCCAACGGCTGGTGCAGGAAGACGTGTTCACCAGCATCCATATCGAAAAGCATGAAACCGAGGCCCGCGACACCAAGTTGGGGCCAGAGGAAATCACCCGCGACATCCCGAACGTCGGCGAGGACAGCCTCAAAGACCTTGATGAGCGCGGCATCGTCTTCGTCGGCGCGGAAGTGACCGCCAACGATATTCTCGTCGGCAAGATCACGCCCAAAGGCGAAACCGAACTGAGCGCGGAAGAGCGCCTGCTGCGCGCTATCTTCGGCGAAAAAGCCCGCGAAGTGAAAGACACCTCGTTGCGCGTGCCGCACGGCGCGCGCGGCAAAGTAATCGAAGTCACGGTGTTCAGCCGTGAAAACGGCGACGAACTGCCGGCGGGCGTGAACGAGATGGTGCGCGTCGCCATCGCCCAGAAGCGCAAAATCAGCATCGGCGACAAGATGGCCGGTCGCCACGGCAACAAGGGCGTGATCAGCCGCGTTATGGCGGTCGAAGATATGCCTTTCCTGCCCGACGGCACGCCGGTAGACATCATCCTGAACCCGCTCGGTGTGCCTCACCGTATGAACATCGGCCAGATCCTGGAAACGCATCTGGGTTGGGCCGCCGAACGGCTGGGCTATCGCGTCGCTACCCCGGTGTTTGATGGGGCCAGCGAAGCGGCGATCCACGCCGAACTCGACCGGGCCGACCTGCCGACCGACGGCAAGGTGATCCTGTTCGATGGACGCACCGGCGAACCGTTCGATAATCCTGTCACGGTCGGTCAGATTTATATGCTCAAACTGGCCCACCTTGTGGAAGATAAGATCCACGCCCGCTCGACCGGGCCGTACAGCCTCGTGACCCAGCAGCCGTTGGGCGGCAAGGCGCAGTTCGGCGGCCAGCGCTTCGGCGAGATGGAAGTGTGGGCGCTGGAAGCATACGGCGCGGCGCACACGCTGCAAGAGATGCTGACCGTCAAGTCCGACGACGTGATGGGCCGCGTCAAAACCTACGAAGCCATTGTTAAAGGCGAGAACATCATGGAGGCCGGCGTGCCGGAGTCCTTCAAGGTGTTGGTCAAAGAGTTGCAGAGCCTCGGCCTCAACATCGAGGTGCTGAACGAAGACGAGCAGGCCGTGCCGCTGGTGGAAGATCCCACCGCCGACAGCCTCTCGGAACTGGATATCAACCTGTCAGGCTTTGAACACGATGATCGGGAACGCATCGCTTAGTGTTGAGTGTTTAGTGTTGAGT